>NZ_JAUBOX010000040.1:0-67003 GCF_036700445.1 Microcoleus sp. T3_B1 | reverse complement strand
ACAAGATTCTTCTCAAAGTCCCCCTTCTTAAGGGGGATTTAGGGGGATCGAGATATGTGCAACTTCACATTAAATTGGTATCAACAATCAAGAGATATCTTTTCGTAGCGGCAACCTCACGGTAAACGTTGCCCCTTGTCCCTCACCCGCACTTGTTGCACAAACTGTACCGCCGTGGAGTTCTACTAAATGACGGACGATCGACAATCCTAGCCCCAATCCAGCGTCTCTGCGAGAGTAGCTACTATCCGCCTGACGGAAGCGATCGAACACATAGGGGAGAAAATCAGGGTTAATGCCCTTACCAGTATCGCTAACTTGGATTTGAGCCATGCCATCAATGTAGTCTAATGCGATCTCAATTCTTCCTCCGGCTGGGGTGAATTTAATCGCGTTTGAAAGTAGATTCCACACCACTTGTTGTAAGCGACTTGGATCGCCCAAAATCTTTGGTTTTAAAGGACTTAGCCTGGATTCAATTTGAATATTTTTGGCTTCTGCGGCGAAACGAATTACCCCGATCGCATTTTCAACCAGTGGATTGATCTCAACCTCAGAAGCATTGAGGCGAAATTGGCCTGTGGTAATCCGCGAAACGTCTAAGATATCATCGATGAGCTGGTTTTGTGCTTTGGCTGCGCGCTCGATCGTTTTTAGCGCCTCCTGGGTTTTAGCCTCGTCAAATTTTTTCACGCGCAGCAACTGTGCCCAGCCAATCATCGCATTCAGCGGCGTCCGCAGTTCGTGAGAGAGGACGGACAAAAACTCATCTTTGATGCGGTTGGCCTCCTCAGCAGCCGCACGGGCCGATTGTTCTTGAATCCGAAGGCTGCGTTCTCTCTCGTACTGTTTTTGATCGGTGATATCCTCGATCGCCAACAGAATCATCTGTGTATCGCCAAGCGGAGGCATTTTGCGGGCATTGAGCAGCATTATTTTATGCCCGATGTGTTCAAAGTTATGCTCGACTTCAAAATCTTTAAACTGGGGATTGCCTGCCAGAATTTCTTTGAGGAGCGATCGCAACTTGGGAATATTCCACTGTCCATTACCGAGATCGAAAAATGATCGGTGCTCTGTTTCGCTCGCCATCACCTGAAACGTCTCGTAGAAAGAACGATTGGCGGTGAGCGCCCGCAGGTTGAGATCTAATACTAGCAACGGTTCCCGCACGGTTTCCACGATCGTTTCGGCGTAATTTTTCGCTTCCATCAAATGCTGGGCGCTGACTTTTAGCTCGTTGATATCGACCAACATCAGCACCGCCCCATCAATCTTGTGGTCGAGCGTCCGGTAGGGTCGAATATGCAGCTCGTACCAACGACCGTCTCGATCTTGAACCTCCTGAACTTTCAAATTGAGCGTGCGGATCACGTCTAAAATCCATTGCTCTAAGTCCGGTACTATCAACTTGTGAGTGATGTCGCTCAAAGACCGCCCGACATCGGCAGAAATCAAGTTGAAGATGCCTTCAATTGCGGGAGTAAACCGGCGGATTCGCAGGTCGTTTCCCAGCATCAGGATCGGAATATTGATGCTGGTCAGGAGATTCTCTAAATCGTTGCTCACCTCAGTCGATTCCAAATTGCGCCGCTGCAATTCGTCATTAATCGTGTTGAGTTCTTCATTGGTTGCCTGAATCTCTTCTTTCGCCGTTTCGAGTTCCTCATTCATGCTTTGCAACTCTTCGTTGCTCGACAAAATCTCTTCGTTGGCGGCTCTCAAATCTTGATTAGCGGCTTGATGTTCTTGGACGATCGCTCCGAGATGTTCTTTTGTAGTTTTCAGTTCCTGTAGCAGCCTTGCAATCTCCTCACTTTCACCCTGTGAAGCATCAGAGTTGACTCTCTCCTGGTCAGCAGCAGCAGGCATTGCAGAGATCGGGGACTCCTCTTGAAACAACACTAAAAAATACTCTTTTGCCGCAGCGCCGGCTTGGAATGGAATCACATTAATTCCGACCTGCCGGAGGCGAGCGCCGTCTTTAAGTTGGAAGCCTGCCCGTGCGATCGGCTGCTTATGATGTGAGGCTTCTTGAATTGCAGTACGCAGTTCCACGCGCAATCCTTCTTTTGCCATTCTCAGCAGGCTAAAGCTCGCTCTACCGGGAGCCGGTTCTAGGTAGGCATTCGTCTGTCCTCGAAATTGCAGAATCTCGCTGGCTGTATTAATCACGACCCCGACAGGGGCATAGTGATTCAAAACAATGCGATCGGCCTCTTTCTCCATTTCGATTTCCTCCAATCTTTCGGCTTGCTGCGCTGGTGGGTTGGGTGGTGTCAGAGGGTAGTTGCTAGCATTTAAATCCATGCTAAGCCAATGCGTTACCTGTTTTTTAGTATAAATTTTATTCTTTTTATCGAATACCGCAAACAATATTGAAAACTCTCCAACCGTTTCCGAAGTGCCTAACAGCAAAAAGCCCGCGGGCCCAAGCCCATAGTGGAACATTGGCAGCAGTTTTTTCTGCAACAGGGGTGTCAGATAGATCAGCACGTTCCGACAGGTAATCAAATCCATCCGCGAAAAGGGCGGATCGCCGATCAGGTTTTGTCTAGCAAAGACGCAGAGTTCGCGCACGGGCTTAGCGATTTGGTATCCGCCCTCGACTGGGACAAAGAAGCGATTTAGGCGTTCGGGTGAAATATCGGCGACTTGGGCATTGGTATAAAACCCAGCGCGAGCGATCGCGATCGCATTTTCGCTGATGTCTGTGGCATAAATCTGAATCGGCAGGTTAGTAGATCGAGCTGCTAAAAACTCTAGCAAGCAGATGGCCATCGAGTAAGCTTCTTCACCCGTTGAACAGCCGGCAATCCAAATTCGGATCGGTTTTTTCGGCGATTTATCTTTGACGATTGCGGGAAAAACATTGCTGCTTAAGGCATCAAAGCTTTCTGGGTCGCGGAAAAAGCTGGTGACATGAATTAAGACATCGTGATACAGCGCCGTTACTTCTGCCGGGGTGTTTTGGAGATATTGGGCATAATCTTCGATCCGTTCCAGCTTGTAGAGCAACATCCGCCGATGTATCCGCCGCTTCAAGGTGGTTTGCTTGTAGTGAGTAAAGTCAACTCCTGCAGCCGCCCGCAGCAAACTGTAGATCATGGCGATCGCAAGTGAAGATGCCATCATGTAGGGATGACGGCCGATCTCTGCTATTTTATAGGCTATTTTTTCCGGTGGCAAGATAAAGTCTACCTGACCCGTAGCCGCCGCAGTATTCGGCATACTGCTAACTTGTGCCGTATCTTCACATTGGGCAAAAGTAATACCGCCTGCGGCCTTAATCGCTTTTAACCCTTGGGCACCATCGCTGTCGCCCCCGGACAAAATGACGCCGATGGATTTGTTCCCCCGTTCTTCGGCGAGGGAAAACATAAAAATATCGACGGACATAAATACCCCCTTTCGTTTGCCGCGAGGCGTTAGCTTCAGCACTGATCGCTCGATGGTCATGCTGAAATTCGCGGGGATAACGTAGACCTGATTCGGTGCTATCAGCATCCCATCTGTCACCTCATGCACGGGCATCTGGGTCGATCGACCCAGAATCAAACTCAAGCCACTTCCCTGATTCGGCAACATATGCTGAATTATTACAAACGCCATGCCGGTATCGATCGGCAAATGGCTCAGTAATTGCAGAAAGGCTTCCAATCCACCTGCAGATGCTCCTATTGCGACTACAGGAAATAAGTCGTTTTGATTGTTCTGCTTTTGATCAGTTTTGATAGCAGCTTTAGGTTTAAATTTCTTGGAATACTTATTCTGACTCATTTTTTTTACCAGATACCTTGGGCGCGTATTAGAGTTATATTGCATTTGTTTTTAATATATATATATATATATATCAAAATGAATAATGAGTCATCTACCTGCCGATATAATCTCTACGCGAACTCGGTCGGTGCGCTCCATCGATTTTAAAATTCTTATTGGGGAGTGCCATCTTTCCTAGTGGGGGACAAGATTGAAACGGGAAATCCCTTATAAATTGTACTAATTGTACTGTTAAGAGGGGAGAATCAGTGAACTTTCCAGATTCTGCGATCGTAGCAATTCTCTGAATGTTTGCGATCGAGTGGAGATCCCTAAATGCGCCAACTCCTCAATAAACTTCCAACCGGAATCTTGTCCACCCTTCTCAAGCAGTCGGGCTAGGGAGAATATGCGGGGAAGGAAAACAGTACGAAAACAGTACAATTAAGTACATAAGCCTAAAAAAACAGAACACCATACAGAACCGCAATTAATCTCGTTTTTAGGCAGGTTGTGGCGATCGCAAATTCGCTAGCGCCCCGTCGATGTAAACTATCTCTGGATTATTTTTTTAACTGCTTGAGTCATTTCCAGAGTATCGTTGATTAGCGGTTGCCAATATTGATCAAATTCAGCAATTACTTTCTGAACTTCTTCTGGTGTTGAAGTTTGAGGCTGTTAATTTGCAGACACAATCTAATAACTGAGTTTTTTATTTTCTCACAATCGGGCACTTTTTGCTAAAATCTTAAATAAAAGTAACAAAAATATATTTTAATGGGGTGAGGGAAATTAGGGAAATCCCAGCAGCGCTGCAAAGTTCGGATTCTCAAGACAGGCTGCCGGGGGTAACGGCTGTGAGAAAGTGCGACTCTGCGGTGGCGCTACCGATGTTGCTGAGGAAAGTGGACGATCGCTAGTTTATGGTGCGATCGTTCGTGGCGATGGAATGGCGGCAGAGTCAAACTGCGGAAGCTTTGGCGGCGCTGTTAAAAATGATGCAGTTCGATCGCGATCGGAACGTGCGCGCCGAAGCGGCTAACTCTTTGTCAAGGTTCGGGGCAGGTTTGCGTTGCGATGACAATTTGCTCGTCCCCCGCAGTATCATGGCTCGGTTGTGCGATCGGCTACCGCTGTTTCATCAATGAATACGTGGTTTTTGATGTGTATAGTATCTAGCGAACGCCTTCATTCATAGCGCAATTTTTGTACAAGTTCTGTAGCTTGCTCAGTCGCTACTAAAGTTTTTTTTACGCCTTAATTTTAAGAGGTTAAAAGTGCGGGACAAACTTGATATACTTACCTCTATGCCTTGGCGCTCTTTTATTTCAAGAGTGAATCTCTGTTTTGCCACGCACTTAGTATCTTCTGTGGTAAGTCAATAGAATATGCCGCCATCTCTAAATAATTGGCTTTTTTTACATCTTTAAAGTTTACAATCTTTGTGGCGGGTTTTATCTCAAAGTGCTGTAATTCAGTTATTTTTTGGTGACGATAGGCTATAAGCAATAGCATCTTTTGTCGCAAATGAAACAAATTATGCCAAAAAAACTTTTTTGGAAAATTCGCAGAATTATTGGGAAAAAGCACTGAGAGATAATTAGGGCGTAGTAGCTAAGTAAAATTAGCCCTCGCCTGTTTACACTAAGCAGGGAAAAACATGGCAATATTTCTGGGTACATCCTTAGAGGACACTCTCAAGGGCGGGTTAGGCAACGACAGCCTTTTTGGGGCAGACGGCAATGACTCACTTATTGGTTCTGGCTCCAATAACACCTTAGATGGGGGTCCAGGAAATGATACTCTCGAGCCAGACTTGGGCAACGATAGCTTGTTTGGCGGCGACGGGAATGACTCTATTTATGGCGGTTTTTATAGCTCCTCAAATAGCACCTTAGATGGGGGTGCTGGCGATGATACGATCGATGCCGAGTATGGGAATACCGGCCAGGTGCTACGAGGAGGAATCGGCAACGATTACTATCTAGCTCCACGGGGGAAAACGAGTCAGATTCAGGATACCGATGGCACAGATCGGCTGTTTGTTGGCAATTTCGATATCCAGGGCACAGATGTTTCTCTATCCTTGTCGCCTGGAAAGATTGGATTAACGCGACAAGGTACTAGCCTACTGATTGACATTAACGGAGACGGGATAGCAAAGCCTGCCGATGACTTGGTGATTTTAGACTTTTTCGGTGCATCCCCGACTGTCGCGGGTGCTGGCTTGATCGAAACCATCAACAACCTTTCTGGTACAGCAATCCTCGCTGCTAATCTCACTGAGGCTACGATAGCAGGCGGACTCAATGTAACCACAGGTACTCCCGGCGATGATAACCTCATAGGCACTGCCGGTGATGAGAACCTCTCAGGCTTAGAAGGCAATGACAACATCTCAGGCTTAGAAGGCAACGACACCCTGGTTGGCGGTGCAGGAGATAACAACCTCAGTGGTGGTGGGGGGAATGACAGCCTCTTTGGTGGCGACGGCAATGACACGCTGGATGGCGGTGCCGACAACGACACCATCAAGGGCAATGCCGGTACTAACAGCCTCAGCGGGGGTGCAGGAAATGACGACATCCGTGGCGGCAGCAACAATAGCACCCTGGATGGAGGTATGGGCGATGATATCTTGGATGGTGGTGGCCTCTTGTTAGGGGGAGATGGCAATGACTTGTTCTTTACCGGTGTAGGTAGTTCCAACAGCACTTTAGAAGGCGGTGCGGGTAACGATACGCTGAATTCCTACATCAGCAGTAATGGAGGCACTGATGTGCTGCGAGGCGGTGCAGGTAACGATTTATACAATTCCTCCAACAGCAAGTCGAGTCAGATTCAGGATACTGAGGGTATAGATAATGTGCAAATAGGTTTCGGCACCAGCACAAACCTTTCCCTGTCGCTGCTGGCGGCGGGAACTCAGGGGTTGGGGCGCCAAGGTACCAGTCTGGTAGTTGATATCAACAAAGACGGAATCGCCAACCCTGCTGATGACTTGGTGATTTTAGACTTCTTCGGTGCATCCCCGACTGTCGCGGGTGCTGGCTTAATCGAAACCCTCAACAACCTCTCTGGTAGCGACATTCTGGCTGCTAATTTACCAGACTCACCCACAGCGCCGACACCCACAGCGCCGACACCCACAGCGCCAACACCCACAGCGCCAACACCCACCGCGCCAACACCTACCGCGCCAACACCCACCGCGCCAACACCCACGGCGCCAACACCCACAGCGCCAACACCCACCGCGCCGACACCCACCGCGCCAACACCGGTTGCACTCCCACCGCTGCCACCCACACCAGTTACGACGCCCACACCGGCTACAACACCTACACCCGTTTTCACTCCCGCACCGCCTGTGACGATCGCACTTCCGATCGCACTCACAGTCACAAGCGCGCCCGCACCGACAGGCTCAGCGTCAGGGAACATCGGCAGCAACAGCAATGACGTGATTATTGCGATCGACGCTAACAGTCCCGTCTACGGCAACAAAGGCAACGACACCTTAATCGGCAATAGCGAAAACAACACATTTTTCGGAGGCAAAGGAGACGATGCCTTATTTGGCGACGACGGCAACGATCTCCTATTTGGCAACGACGGCAATGACACCGTGATTGGAGGCAGCGGTAACGATATTGAGTTAGGAGGAAAAGGTGACGACTTCTTGTATGGCGGCGACGGTAACGATGCCATCAGCGGCGATCTAGGCAACAATACGTTAGCCGGCGACGCTGGTAATGACTCCCTGTACGGCGGTAAAGATAACGATGCTTTGCTGGGCGGTACTGGCAACGATTTCCTCTATGCCAAAGAAGGCAACGACATTCTCAGTGGCGTTGACGGCACTGCTGCTAACCCAGGGCGAGGCGAAATCGATACGCTGATTGGCGCTGAAGGCAATGATACTTTCTTGCTGGGAGATGCCACCAAGTTCTATTACAACGATGGCAACGATACCGGCACTGGCGCAGGCGACTACGCTTTGATTGTCGGTTTTAACCCGACTGAAGATATCCTCCAACTTCAAGGTGCTCCTAGCACTTACCAGTTAGGTGCTTCACCCGAAGGATTGCCTGCTGGAACCGCTATCTTTAAGAAGACTTCGGGATCGGATGAATTGATTGCGATCGTCCAATCAGTTTCTTTCCTGGCTATTGACAGCACCTCTTTGCGCTTCGTCTAAGGGCAAAGTTCGCTCCCCCTCGATCGATCGGCGGTTGAAACCGCTTAAGAGTCAAACGAAGTCCCTCTCAAAGAGACTAAGAAATTTAAGTTAGATTAAGTCCTGCCTTTGGTGCAGGACTTTTTTTGTGCGGTGGATGGGCGAGGGGCGATCGCCCAAAATTGATTGTCAAAATGCTATACTCAAAATCAGAAAATAGTTGTACAATGTTTTTCTAGTCGTTTTTTACCGCTCCGCCTCCAAGGTGAAAGCAGGTGAAAGCAGGTAAAAAACAGTAAGCGCGGGCGTAATTCAGTGGTAGAATGTCAGCTTCCCATGCTGAACGTCGTGGGTTCGAGTCCCACCGTCCGCTTGCGAAAAAACTCTTTAAAACTCTTGAGGAATCAAGGGTTTTGGCGTTTCTAGGGCTGGGTCTCTGTGGTGGCACAGGATGTTTTTGGAGACAAACACAGGGTTTTTGATGGCTGTTTGGAGACAATTTGGAGACAATTTGGAGAGTATTTGGAGTGTCTCTAAATATGGCTTTGGTTAAGCGCCTAGCTCTGCCAATACGTCCAGCACAGTTTCCATATCCGCCAAATCAGCCCTCGACTTTTTGCGTGGTGCTTTTAACCCACATTCCGCACCTCTACTAGACGTATGGCTCATGGTAAAATTTCAAAAGCGACAGGACAAGGTTAGCACTTTGGAGACAATTTCGAGACCACACGGGATACAAAAATCAGCTCGGGGGATGTAACCATTTGCCAGTATCGGGTTCTATGAGTGATGCTTACCTCTTCCGCTGAACCTCGTGGGTTCGAGTCCCACCATCCGCTTTGACTGAATTTTCATATAATTTAATTATGAAAATTAATTACTCTTATCAATTCAATCTATGGCTTATTTCTTAACCGCTGCTTTATATAAGTTCGTTGAACTACCTGATTTTGCTGAGCTGAAAGCACCGCTACTCGATTGTTGCAACAACAACAACGTTAAAGGCACTATCTTGCTGGCCCAAGAAGGCATTAATGGCACTATTGCCGGCTCGTCCGAGGGCGTACACGCAGTGCTGGCCTTCTTGCGTAGTGACCAGCGTTTTGCGGATCTGGTACACAAGGAATCTTTCTCGGAAAAAGCACCTTTTTACCGTCTGAAAATACGCTTGAAGCGCGAAATAGTCACGATGGGAGTACCGGACATTAATCCCCGCCTCATGGCTGGCAAATATGTTAAGCCTGATGAGTGGAATAAGCTGCTTGACGATCCCGATGTTGTCGTGGTTGATGTGCGTAACGACTTCGAGGTATCTATGGGTACTTTTGAAGGCGCTATTAATCCCAAAACAAAAAGCTTTTCTGAGTTACCTGAATGGGTGCGGCGGGAAACTGCTTTACGCAATAAACCCAAGGTGGCAATGTTTTGCACGGGTGGTATTCGCTGCGAGAAATCTACTGCTTTTTTGCGTAGTCAAGGTTTTGAGGAAGTCTATCATCTCGAAGGCGGAATTTTAAAATATTTGGAAACGGTGCCGGAAGCAGAAAGTCGTTGGGAAGGTGAATGTTTTGTCTTTGATGAACGGGTTTCTGTTGGTCAGGACTTAAAGCCTGGTAACTATGAACTTTGTCGCGGTTGTCGTCACCCGATTAGTCAGGAAGATAAGGCTTCTGAATTCTTTGTACTTGGTGTGAGTTGTCCTCATTGTCATGACTCAAAAACTGAAACCAAAAAACAAGCTTTATCTGAACGTCAACGTCAGATTGAGCTTGCTAAGCGTCGCAACCAAGTACATATAGGCGCGCGCTACGATGCGAAGGAAAAAGTAGATGAGGCCTGCGACTAATATTATTATTCACTAAGCTCAAAGAAACCCAGTTTCTACGAAAAATCTTGTTTGGCGACGAGAAATATCGAAAGAAACCGGGTTTCTGACCCGAAAAACCCGATCGTGCGATCGACTAAACATATAATATGTCAGCAACATACCCGATTTTGTATTCCTTTCGCCGCTGTCCCTATGCTATGCGGGCGCGCTTGGCCTTGATGGTTAGCAATCGGGTGTGTGAGTTACGGGAAGTTGTTTTGCGAGAGAAACCACCAGAGATGTTGGAGGTATCTCCCAAAGGTACAGTACCAATATTGATTGATGTTGACGGGCGTGTACTCGATCAAAGTATCGATATCATGTTGTGGGCATTGAGACAACACGATCCTGACAAATGGTTGATGCCACAGCAAGGTTCTGTTACAGAAATGCTGGAACTAATCGCTCTATTTGATGATAGGTTTAAATATCATCTTGACCGTTATAAGTACCCGGATCGTTATCCAGGTGTTGATGCCCAAATACATCGTTATGAGGGTTCTTTATTCCTGGAAAAACTCAACTCACAGTTAAGTGCCACTAAATATTTGTTTGGTAACAATGTAGCATTGGCTGATATGGCGATCGCACCTTTTGTTCGTCAATTTGCTCATACAGATCAAACTTGGTTCAACGAACAGCCTTGGCCTGGGCTACAAGCTTGGTTAGCAGGGTTCACAGAGTCGGAAATTTATAGCAGTGTGATGCAGAAATATCCGAAATGGGAATCCGGGAATCTAGGCGTTATTTTTCCTTCCTCGTAATTAGTTATTCAGGACTTACGGACTCAAGGGCGTTGAATCAAGGGTTTGAGATTGTTTCACTAGGTTTTCTTGGGACAGAAAATGGTAGTAGGTGCGTCAGTCCTATTATACTTATTCGCTGTCAGCATATTTATTCAATGCCCAAAATGTTAGTTACCATGCTAAACTTATTGTTTTCCGAATGCCAGATTGACCGAAAGCATCGAGGATACCCGCCACGTGATTCATTCCTTCGGAGACTCAAGACGGAGAAATCAAAAACGTGTATCCGATGAAACTTGCCGAACGTATTTATCCGTGGTGTCAATGCTTCAAATCTAAAATCTAAAATCTAAAATCTAAAATCGATTGACTGTCATTTGACTAGAAAAGTGACGGCGGCAAAAATCGCATTTTGCTAAAATTTTTAACTTGAAAGGCGTTAGTGTATTCTAGTAAGTATTGTCAGGCTGAAATTATGATTGATGTTGGTTCGTTAGTTCGATCGCCCAGAAACGATTTGGGAGTCGGAAAAGTTGTTGAGGTATCGCGTATCGAGGCGGTAGTTGAATATTTTTGCTCAGTTAAAAATCGCATCCGCAAAACCGTGCCCTTAAGTCTACTGCAAGAAGCTAGACTTCAGCGCCAAACCCGCTGCTACCTCTGGAGTACCACTCAGGAAAGATGGATAATTGGGCGAGTTTATGATTGGGATGAAGATAAATTAGAGTACGAAATTGACCTGCCCGACAGCCAAAGTTTGCAAGCTGTTGAAACCGAACTTTACGTTCGCTGCAATATCCCGATCGCCGATCCGATCGACATTTTAGCAGTCAAAGGCCAAGAAACGCCGTATTTTCACGATCGCCGATTGGCATTTGTTCAATCTGCGATCGAACAGCGGGCCGTCAGCCGCGGCATGACCGGTTTAATTTCTGCTAACATAGACCTCTATCCGCACCAAGTTGAAGTCGTGCGGCGCGTCCTAGAAGACCCAATCGTGCGCTATTTATTGGCAGACGAACCAGGACTGGGAAAAACAGTAGAAGCCGGCACAATTCTCCGCCAATTCCTGCTAGATGAACCCAACGGACGCGCTGTGGTACTGGTTCCGAAATACTTGCTCGAACAGTGGCGGCAGGAGTTGGAAAATAAATTCTATTTGTCTCATTTTGCTGACCGAGTGCAGCTTGTTGCTGTTAGCGAAATCAATCAAATTAGCCGCAACGCTAACCTGGATTTTCTGATTGTTGATGAAGCGCATGATGTGGCGGCAATGGCAAATTCGAGCGATCGCGCTCAGCAGCAGTCCTTTGAACTCTGTCAGAAACTAGCTCAGAAAAGCAAAAATGTATTGTTATTATCTGCAAGGCCAGTTCTCGGCCACGAGCAAGATTTTCTAACGATGCTGCACTTGCTAGATCCCACAACTTACCGTCTTGATGACCTGGAAAGCTTCAAGGAACAGGTGCAAAACCGTCAAGAAATCGGCCGCGCTTTGCTAGATTTCCGAGAAAATTCCCAGCCTGCTGTTTTGCAAACAAAACTCGCTCAACTTCGCACTATTTTTGCCAAAGATGATTATTTAATCGGATTAGCAACAGAGTTAGAAAGTTGTTTGAAAACTAAAGAAACAGCAGAACAGGCTCGGCTTGTCCGAACTATTCGCACTCACGTTAGCGATACCTACCGCCTCCATCGTCGCATCCTTCGCAACCGCCGGGATGCGGTTGAAGATGTGATTTTCGAGCGAGATGCTGTCCCCAAAACTGAGTACGATCTGAATGATGAACAGTGGTCGGAAATTCAAACCGTACTCGATAAATGGCGCACAGTGGCTCCCAAGTCGAGCGAATATCAGAGAATTTTTCTGCTATTTTTCCGCGCTTCTGGTACTTGGCTGAATGTTTTAGAACGGGTTGTCAAAGCTCGTTTGCAGAAAAAATCGACTCCAGAACTCGATCGCGAATTTGGACAAAATGACACGGCGATTTTGACCAAAACTGCGCTGTTTCCCGAAGAAAGGGAAATGCTGGAAACCTTGCTCAATACCCTGGAAAAGCCCCAGGAAGGGCTGGATCGACTGAGTTTGTTACGAATCGCGGTTCTCCGATTTCTGGCAGTTGCTTTGAAGGTTCCGCGCGAGTATCACAGCAAACCTCGCGATTTGCTGTCGAGAATTCAACAGCAAATTAAACGACCGATTCCGGGCGAGCGTTTCCCGAAAATTGTGATTTTTACCAGTTTTACTGCAACTTGTAAAGAGATTGCGGAAAATTTAGCTAAAATCTTTGGTAAAAATGCGATCGCCAGCCATGACACGAGCAAATCGGCTGATGATGTTGAGGCTAGTCTCAAGCGGTTTAAGACTGAGCCGCATTGTTTTATCTTAGTGTGCGATCGATCGGCCGAAGCAGGGGTAAATCTGCAATTGACAGATTGGTTAGTTCACTTCGATTTGGCGTGGTTTCCCAACCAGTTAGAACAAAGACTCGGCAGAGTCGATCGCATTGGCAGCAAAATGGGAGTGCAATTTTGTTTGTTTGCAGGCCCGGATTTGCCAGAGAGTCCCCACGAAGCTTGGTTTCAAGTTTTAAAAGATGGGTTTGATATCTTCAACAAATCTATTGCCAGCCTTCAGTTTTATGCTGAGGAAAAACTTCTCAAACTTGAAGAAAAGTTGTTTGCTGAGGGAGGCAAGGGCTTATCCAGCGAAATTGAAGCGATTAAAACTGAAATCGCACAAGAGAAAATCAAAATTGACGAACAGTACGTTCTCGATGAAATTGATACTCTGGATGACAGTGCATCTCAGTATTTTGAATCTCTCGACAACTGCGATGCTAAGCATAAAGAAATGCAGCGGGCTACTGAAGGTTGGTTGTGTCAAGCTCTTCACTTCAAACAAATCGAACATCCGAGTATATCGGGGTTGATGCGCTATAAACCTACTCAAAAAACGTTAATTCCCTCGAACGATTTGATGACCAGATTGGTTCCTTATTGCCAGCAATATGGTAGTTACAATCGCCGCATTGCTTATCAGAATGCGGATGTCGCTCTTTACCGCATTGGTGAGGGGTTGATCGATGCAATTAGCTCTTATATTCGCTGGGACGATCGCGGTCAAGCTTTTGCCATGTGGCGGCATGATGAAAGTTGGGATGCGGAGCCCGGGAAGGAGTGGTTCGGCTTTCAGTTTAATTATTCAATCCAGACTGATGTGCAGCCAGCCAAGCAAGTTTTGCAAGCACAAAACATCGAAAATTACAACTTGAAAGCTTTGCAGCGCCGCGCTGATGCTCTGTTTATCCCAATATTTGAAACTGTGTTTGTAGATGCTCGCAGTGAGCAGATGTCTCTGGTGGAAGATGCGGAACTTCTGGCGATTCTGCAGCGGGATTATAAGGGGAAAGGTGGGCCGAATCGGGATTATAATTTGTCGAAAAATCGCACGTCGCTGATTGACAGTTTTGTCGATCCGCTAGAATGGGATGATTTTTGTCAAAAGGGACGGGTGGTATCGGAGGAGTTGCTGCGCGGGCGATCGGCTTTTGTGGAAATGTGCGATCGATCTGCTGTTACTGCTGCTATCCAACTAGAAAACCGGGTGAATCAATTGCAATTGCGGTTGAATCGACTTTCTAAATCCGAACAACTTTTAGAATCGGTTTTGGCTGATGAAATTAGTACGGAAAGTTTGTTGAGTCAAGCGGTTTTAGCTGGGATTCGCCGCCCGCACATGACTCTTGAGTCTGTGGGATTTATGGTGATTTCTGGGCGTCCTCCTGTAAAGTCGGAGGATGAGGGATAATTTGTTTGGGAGGGCGATCGCTCTTTTTGGGGGCGATCGCTTTTTAGCAACCGCAGATGCAGGCGGATAAACGCGGATGGACGCAGATGAAGGAAAGGGCGATCCGTTTTATCTAAACTGGGGAAGTGACAGCAATTTTTAGGTTATGGGACTGCAAAAATGATAAGATAAAAGCAGTAGTAATGAGTAGCAGTAAGGAACCCCACGCTTAAAAGCGGGGGCTTTTAGGAAGTCCGGCTCGATCGCCAGCGGTGCAAGAAGAAAGCCCGAACCTTACCAGAGACAGGATTAGACCTACGTTTTTAGAGTCATGATACCGGAAAATGCGACGCTAGTTTTCCGCTCTATCGCCAAAAGTTAAACAGGATTAACGGGGTTAAACCAGTGCTTTTGGCATAACAAGCTCCTAAAACATTCAAGGGAGCGAACTTTACCCAGCAATGGAGGACTTTGTGTCTAATTTCGTTTTTGTACTTGATATCCACAAACGACCGCTCAATCCAATTCGTCCAGGATTGGCTCGCAAATTGCTAACCACTGGCAAAGCTGCTGTTTTTAAAAGATATCCATTCACACTCATTCTCACGGTAGAGATAACAGCACCCCAGGAACCAATCACTCTTAAATTAGACCCTGGCTCCAAGGCTACTGGAATCGCATTAGTGCAAGGAAAAGACGTAATCTTTGGTGCAGAACTAGCTCACCGAGGTCAAGCTATTAAAGCTGGTCTGGAGTCTCGCCGTTCATTGCGTAGAGGCAGAAGAAATCGTCATACCCGCTACCGAAAAGCTAGATTATTAAACAGAACTCGCTCGAAAGGGTGGTTGGCTCCAAGCTTGCAACATCGTGTAGAAACAACCTTAACTTGGGTAAAGAGATTGAGGAAAGTTGCTCCCATTGCTTCTGTTTCGCAAGAACTTGTGCGGTTCGACTTGCAACAATCAGAAAACCCAGAAATTAGTGGACTGGAGTACCAGCAAGGCGTTCTATACGGCTACGAGATCCGCGAATATTTATTGAACAAATGGGACAGAAAGTGCGCGTATTGTGGAATTACGGATATGCCACTACAAGTCGAACACATTCATCCCAGAGCCAAAGGCGGATCTAATCGAATTTCTAATCTGTGCCTTGCTTGTGATACTTGCAACAAAAAGAAAGGCACTCAAGATATTGAGCAATTCCTATCTAAAAAGCCCGATATTTTAAAGCGGATTCTCTCCCAAGCAAAACGTTCCTTAAAAGATGCAGCAGCAGTTAATTCAACTCGCTGGGCGTTGTTTAACGGACTCCGTTTGACGACTGGTTTACCAGTTTCTACTGGCAGTGGTGGCTTAACAAAATTTAATCGCACTCGTTTGCAGCTACCTAAATCCCACTGGTTAGATGCTGCTTGCGTAGGCAAAGTCGAAGAATTAAAGGTGCTGACTTTTCAACCGCTGTTAATAAAAGCAGCCGGACACGGTACTCGACATATGTGTGGCACAAATAGGTTTGGCTTCCCAGTTCGACACAGATCGAAAAAGCAGATCCATTTTGGTTTTCAAACGGGCGATATTATCAGCGCTACCGTCACCGCAGGCAAGAAAGTCGGTTCCTACGTGGGACGAGTTCTTTGCCGTGCATCCGGTTCGTTCGACATCGCTACAATGAAGGGAAGAGTAGCAGGAATTAGCCATAAATATTGCAAACCTATTCACAAAAAAGATGGCTATTCCTATGGATTTTGATTCAAGGCGACTGAAGTCGCAGCCGCTTTCCTCCCCATGTCGGTAGCCCGGGGCTTGTCGCTCGTTTTTTGGTGATTTAGTTAAAAGCCACGCTTCGGCCTGACATCAAAGCGCGTCGATCGCATGGAAATTAAACCGCACAGCCAAAATGAAGAAGTCTCAAATAAAAATTCTGCTCGTAGAGGACGATGGAGGGCTGAGAGCAACACTGGCAAATGTGTTGGAAGCAAATCATTACGGGTTGGATCGGGCAAATGATGGACAAGTGGGCCTAGACTTGGCAGCAGCAATTGAGTACGATCTAATTGTGTTAGACGTGCAGGTTCCCAAACTCGATGGAATTAGTCTATGTCGGCAATTTCGATCGCAAGGCTACCACAAACCGATCCTGTTAATGACGGCAAAGGATTCAGATGCGGAGGTGGTGGCTCTTCTCGATGCGGGAGCCGATGATTACATCAGCAAGCCTTTTGCTACGGAAGTATTACTGGCAAGAATCCGAACTTTATTGCGACGCAGTAAAGCACTTTACCCAGGAGGTTCTACTCAGAAGTCAGCGGCTAATACATTGACTTGGGGAGAGCTTTGTTTAGATTTAGAGTCTGGTAGAGTGACATTTTGCGAACAAATAATTTCACTGACACCGACCGAATATAATCTGCTGGAATTATTACTGCGAAATCCCGATCGCATCTTTAGTCGCAGTGCTATTTTGGATCGTTTGTGGGGATTTGATGACGCACCAACCGATCGCGCCATTATCACTCATATTAAGGATGTCAGAAAGAAATTGAAGGCCGGCGGCTTAACTGAAGAAATCATCGAAACAGTTTATGGCATGGGCTATCGACTGAAACCGTACACCCAATCTGCATCGTCTAGTTCAAATAATCTTGGGATTGAGCGCACCAAAAAACATCAATCTCACGGGGTAGATAAGTCCGAAAGCTACAAAGTGTTAGAGCGGTTTCGGGGATGCTTCAACCAACAAATTGCTGTATTGGAACAGGCAAAAACTGCTCTATTAGCAGGAAATTTAGAAACAGAATTACAGCACGCGGCCAAACATGAAGCTCATAAATTAGCTGGCTCTCTGGGATCTTTTGGTTATCCCGAAGGCTCGAAATTGGCACGCTCGGCAGAGCATTTGCTAATAAAATATCGCTCTTTGACTGCTGAGGAAATTACCCGCTTCTCGGAATTGGTGACAGGATTACAGCAGGAATTAGCCAAAACACCGATTACATCAACGGCTGTACCAGTTTCTACTATTTCAACTTTCAACTATCGGGTTTTGGTAGTTGATGATGATGCTGCATTAACGGAGCGATTGAAAGTAGAATCCGAAGCTTGGGGATTGCGGATGAAAATTGCGCCGAATATTACTGCTGCCCGATCGCGTCTTGCTTTGTCAATGCCCGATGTGATGTTACTAGATTTAAGTTTTGCAGAGACAGAGGAAGATGGATTGACGCTACTGCGAGAACTCACCGAGCGATCGCCTACTCTTCCTATAATTGTCTTTACCGGACGAGATAGTCTTGCCGATCGCTTGGCAGTATCGCGCTTAGGTGCTAAGCAATTTCTGCACAAACCTGCAACCACCGAGCAAATTTTTCGAGCCATCGCCCGTGTTCTACCCAGTCCCAAAACTTCAGAAGCCAAAGTCTTAATCGTAGATGATGACCCTGTGATGCTGGTTAAATTATCAGCGTTACTGACTCCTTGGGGACTTGAGGTGACAAATCTCCAAGAACCACAGCAATTTTGGGAGGTGTTAATTACCATTGAGCCCGATTTAGTAGTGCTGGATCTAGAAATGCCGATCGTCAGTGGCTTAGAATTGTGTCAGATCGTCCGACAGGATATCCAATGGGAAAATTTACCGATTTTGGTGGTGACAGCCCATACCGATCCAGAATCTCTGCAACAAGCCTTTGCAGCGGGAGCCGATGATTTTATTACCAAGCCGGTACTAGGGCCTGAATTAGTCACGCGGGTCCTCAGCCGAATCAGGCGCAGTCGTCCTTTACTTCAGGGTGGGAATACTTAAATACAACTTATACCAATTTTTTATGAGGCCCCGTAGAATCCGATCCCCCCGGCGCCCCCTTAATAAGGGCAGGGCGGTTTCATTCTCACCAAAAGGTTTTTGTAGGGGCGGTGCCCCCGTGCCCGCCCCCACCCACAGACGATTTCACAGGCGTTTGGGACATGGGGGCAACCACGGGGGGATTGCCCCTACAAGAGAATGAAACAGCCCCCCCTTAGCAAGGGGGGGTGGGGGGGGTAATTACATGGCACGTTCAGTCAATTTTGTCAAGACTTGATTCGATCGCTCGACAAAATCCTTCATCCCTTCAGCATCGAAACCCTTCTGGGCCATCAAAGCCAAGTCGTAAACGTGGTGACAAATCATACTCGCCAACTGGGCCGACGGAGACTCGCCGCCGCCTTGAATAATCGCACCCTGACTCAAACTCGCCAGATTTTGAATCAGCGGGTGAGAGGTATTCACCAGCAAAACGTGGTCTTCGGGGAATTCGGCCGCTTGCTGCTGCAAAAGCGCCGTCATATCCCGCATCCGGCGCAAAGCTTCCGGCAAAAGTACGATCGCAGGTGGCGTCGCCTCCGCAGAGTCAGACTTCAAAGCTTCTGTGCGAATGTTCACTTTCGGCTTGTTGAGAGCTTTTTGGAACATTTCTTGAACTTGTTCGCTGCGAGTTTTATTCGTCGCCGGATCGACAATTTCCGCTTCTTTCTCTTTGTCAATTAGCGTTTCGTCGATGTCGGAATCAACCCGCGAGAATTTGACATCTGAGTATTCTCGTTCCAAGAAACTGATAAAGTGCGTGTCGATGAAAGAATCCATAAACAGCACTTCTAAACCTTGGCTTTTGTGCATTGCCACGTAAGTTGCTTGAGACGCCGGATCGGTACAATAAAACACCCGATTTTCATGGCGTTTTTGATTGCGTTCCAAATACTCTTTCAGCGTCGTGTAAGGTTGCGTCGAAGTAGAATTTTCCGACTTCGGAGTGACATCTTGCCACAAATCTCCTTCCTCACTTTGCACCTGAACTTCTGGCGTTACAGTTTCTGGCTTGTCCGCTGTTGGTTCGTAGGTGCTGCGGTAGATTAAGATATCTTCGACTTGCTTTTTGAACTTGTCATCGTTGAGAGTTCCAAACTTTACAAAAGTGCCGATATCTTGCCAGCAGCGGATGTATTCGTCACGGTCGTCGCGGTAGAGTTCTTTCAGGCGATCGCCCACTTTTTTCGCAATATAATCAGCAATTCTCCGCACAGTGCGATTGCTTTGCAAAGAACTGCGAGAAACGTTCAGCGGAATATCGGTACTGTCAATAACTCCCCGCAGCGGCATCAAGAATTTCGGGATAATTTCTTCGCAGTGGTCGCTGACAAAAACCTGGTTGCAGAATAGCTTGATATTGCCTTGGGTAACATCGACATCCGGGCGCAGTTTTGGAAAGTAAAGAATGCCGTTGACAATAAAAGGATAATCTGTATTCAGGTGTACCCACAGCAGTGGCTCGTCTTGGAAGGGGTAAAGGTAGCGGTATAGTTCTAAGTAATCTTCTTTTTGCAAATTGCTGGCTGATTCCCGCCAAATTGCTTTGTGCTTGTTGAGTTCCTCACCCTCAAATTTGATGGGAACGGGCATGAAATCGCAGTAAGTTTTGATTAACTGCTTAATGCGAGTGGGTTCTACATATTCTTGTTCTTCATCTTGGAGGGTAAGAGTAATAGTAGTGCCGCGTTCGGTGCGGGAAGATTCTGATAGTTCAAAAGCGGGAGAACCGTCGCAAGACCAGTGTACGGCTTGCGCGCCTTCTTGGTAAGAAAGAGTATCAATGTCTACTTTCTTCGCCACCATGAAAGAAGAGTAGAAACCTAGGCCGAAGTGACCGATAATTGCGTCCTCGCCGCTGCCTTGGTATTTTTCAATAAATTCTTCTGCGCTGGAGAAAGCGACTTGGTTGATGTATTTTTTTACCTCATCGGCGGTCATGCCGATGCCGTTATCGGAAATTGAGAGGGTTTTGTTTTCTTTGTCGATCGCTATGTTGATTTGCGGTTCGCCCACCTCGCCGCTGTATTCGCCGGAACGAGAAACCATTTTGAGTTTGGCAATGGCATCGACGGCGTTAGAAATTAGTTCCCGCAAGAAGACTTCGTGGTCAGTGTATAGCGACTTCTTGATAATCGGGAAAATATTTTCGGTATGGATTGAAATTGTTCCCTGTTCTAAAACTGTCATAATTTTTCGCTAGGTATTTGTCGGTAATGAACCGTGATTAGTCATTGGTCATTGGTCATTGGTCATTAGTTATTAATTGTTAGTCGAGCTGAATTTTCCTGTTATACGTTGTTAGCTACTAACTACTAACTACTAACTACTAACTACTAACTACTAACTACTAACTACTGACTACTGACTGAGGACTAATGACTATTTAATGATTTTCGGCGATCGTGCTACCTTTTGCCAAAGGGATTACCCGAAATAACTGATTCGGTTTCCCTCACATGGTAACTCACAAAGGCAATCGCAGGAAAAAGGTGCTGCCACAGCCCAATTCGCTGCGGGCGCTGAGGCTGCCGCGGTGCGCGCGGGCTATGGTTTGGGCGATCGCCAATCCCAGTCCCGAACCGCCGGTATGGCGCGATCGATCGCTGTTGACTCGGTAGAATCGATCGAATATTCGCTCTAAATCTGCCGCCGCGATCCCAATACCGGTATCTTGAACCTGAACAATCGCCTCAATGTGATTGCAATCTAAAATAACTGTTACTTTCCCGCCCGCCGGAGTGTATTGAATGGCATTAACAATTAAATTAGCAACTAAGCGATAAAGTTGGTCGGAATTGCCGACAACATTTAATTGCTGTTGTACGCGCATTTCGGATGTTAGCGCTACCTTTGAGGCGATCGCCAAAGCTGCCAATTCCTCTACTAAATCGCTAACAAGGTCATTCAAACAACACAATTGAGGGCGATCGCGTATCGCTTGATTATCCATGCGAGCCAGTAGCAGCAAATCAGCCACTAACTGAGTTAATCGTCGGTTTTGGCGCTCTACAGTTCGCAAAATTTCCCGCGCCTCTTTTTCATCCAATTGAGGCGTCAACAGCGCTGATTCTACTGTCGCCTGCGAAGCCGCTAAAGGCGTCCGCAATTCGTGAGCAGCATCCGCTGTAAACTGTTGAATTTGTCGGTAGGAAGAATAAATCGGTTTCATGGCTAATCCTGCCAATAACCAACTAGCAAAGCCTATCAAAATCAATGCTGTAGGCAATCCTAATTTTAAAACCCATTTCACTGTACTGAGATAATCATTAAAGTCTTGCAGGCTCCGACCAACTTGAAAATATCCCCAATCTTGCTGTGTTTGGGTGTGGAGCGCTACAGAAATTTGGTGAAAAACATTACCTTTAGTATCAGTTATTGTTTGCCAGTATTGGGAGTTGAATTCGGCTGGTAATTCTTCTGGATAAGCGCCGGCGGTAGCAATTAATTTCCCCGACTCATCAAATAAACGAATATAGTAATAGCCTTGGTTGATAGCGCTTAAAATATGGCGGCTTGGCAACTGTTCTTTAATGCCTTTAACTCCCATTAGGCGGAGGTTGGGCAAAAGCTCATTGACTATTGGTTCTAGGCGTCCGGGCTGCTGCAATTTTGTTTCTAGGCTGTCGTGTAGCGTCCCCGCTACCGATTCTAATTCGCGGTCTATGGCTACCCAGTGAGCGTGGGCGATCGACTTATATACGCCCAATCCCAACAAGCTTAAAATCAAACCCATTACTGCTGCATAGGAAAGAGCTAATTGCCAGCGAGTTCGGTTAAAGAGTTTATTTTGATTCACATTGATTCGAGCGCTCTTTTTTAAGGTAAATATCCCAAGGTAAATAATACATTATTTTCTAATTGTACCAAGATTTCTGGATTAACTTCACCAATTTTATTTCGCAATCGTGTTTTATCCAAAACTCGCATTTGATGGCACAAGGCAACGGAATCTTGAGTCAATCCTCCCTCACCGCTGGGTATGAAAACAGATGAAGGGAGAGAGGCACGGCGCAGATTAGTTGTTAGAGGAATACTGATAACAGTAGTCGTGTATCTCGCAATAGTATCGTTCTGGAAAATAATTATGGGACGTACACCTGCCTGTTCGGAACCTTGCGTAGGATCGAGGGCTGCAATCCAGATTTCACCCCGTCTGACTGTCATGCCAAATCCTCATGTTTTAGGAGTTCTGCATATTCGCTCATTCCGAGTTCCGCAAGTTGTCGGTCTTCTTCGGCAAATTCGCTGTAGAGTGCAGCTAAGTTAGTTTCATCGATTGCTGGAATAGTAACTAATTTGGCACGAAATTTCAGGAAAGCAATAAATTCAAATACTTGTTTGAGTTGTTCTATATCGAGCTTTTCTAACTCTTGTTGGATTAAATCTTTCATGGCAGTCATTTTTCCGATCGAGTTTTCTATATTATAGCTAGATACTGGAAACGAGGTATATTCCCCCCGCCGTTGCCCCTACTACTTTAATTTTTCATCCGGTATCCGACGCCGTGTACAGTTTCAATTAAATTCGCGCTGCCAACTGATTCGAGTTTGCGCCGCAGCAAGCGCACTTGAGCGGCTACTACATTGCTAAAAGTATCTGCACTTGCTTCCCATATCTGATTCCGAATTTGGTCGGTGGTGACAATTTGGTTCGGATGTTTCATAAAATATTCTAACAGTTGAAATTCTTTGTTTGTCAGCGAAATTATCTGGTTTTTGCCGTGGGTATCGAGATGACAAGCAGTGCGATTTCCGCAGTCGAGAACGAGATTTCCTACTTGTAGCTGTTGGGGCTGAATTTGGGGCGATCGCCTCTGCAATGCCCGCAACCTTGCTAACAGTTCCGCCATCCCGAACGGCTTGACTAAATAATCGTCAGCCCCGGCATCTAGTCCCGCAACTTTATCTTCCATTCGGTCTTTTGCTGTCAGCATCAAAACGGGCAGTGCGCTATGTTTGGCACGCAATCTCCGCAGCAGTTCCAATCCTGACAATCCTGGTAGCAACCAGTCAAAAATAGCGAGGGTGTATTGCGTCCACTGGCTGTCTAAATATTCCCAAGCTTCATTGCCATCTAGGGCCCAATCAACTATATATTTTTCCTGCTTTAGGGTTCGCTCGATCGCTTTCCCTAAATCGGGCTCATCTTCAACTAGCAAAACTCTCATAACTCTAATTTATAGCGGTAAATCCTTATACATTGTTAGCGATCGGCAGCATCTACCCCAACATCTAACCTCACATACTGAGATGAAATCAGCATGAAATTTTCTAATTTCGCAGAAAAAGATGATAGTTGACAATTATTGACAACAAGCTGGAAATGTCTTATACTCAAACGCAATCAAATTTTTGATAATTTTTTTCAATAAGTATGACAGATTTATCCGATCGTCCCCCCATGAAAAAGCCGGGGCGCTGGAGTCGCCGCCAACTGCTACAGCTAGGAATAGCTGGGGCTGGGGTAGCGGGCGGCGCGATCGCATTGCAAAATTTGACTCGCAAACCGACATCAGTCGCGAGAGTACCGCCAATGCCCGCAGATGCAGTCACCATCAGCAATATCAACCCCATGCAAATTGCGCGGGATTTTGATTACGGCACGGTGACGCGCGAAAACGGGCGCACGGTACGCGAATTTCGCATGGAAGCTAATACTTCGATCGTCCAACTTAACAGCGCCGTCACCTTCAACACCTGGAACGTGAACAATCGCGTGCCGGGGCCGACATTGAGGGCAACTGAGGGCGATCGTATCCGCGTCATCTTTTATAACAAAGCCGGACATTCTCATTCGCTGCACTTTCACGGCGTTCATACCAGCGAAATGGATGGCGTTAAACCTGTGAAAAACGGTTCGGTATTTATTTATGAATTCGATGCCCAGCCTTACGGAGTGCATCTATATCACTGCCACATTGCTCCTGTAACTCGCCATATCGGTAAAGGACTTTATGGAATGTTCATCATCGATCCGCCCAAACCCCGTCCTCCCGCCGATGAAATCATGTTAATCATGGGAGGATATGACGTAAACGAGGACGAAAAGAATGAACTTTACGCTTTTAACGGCTTGCCAAATTATTACATGAAGCACCCTATTTCAATCTATAAAAATCAGCTAGTTCGGCTTTACGTTCTCAACCTGATTGAGTACGAAGCAGCAGTAACGTTCCACTTGCACGGTAATTTTTTTGACGTATATCGCACGGGAATGACTTTAACTCCCAGTGAAAGAACTGATGTGATCACAATGGGAGTAGCTGAAAGACATATTTTAGAATTTACCTACGGCTACGCCGGAAAATATATGTTTCATCCCCATCAAGATGCGATCGCCGAAGCTGGCTGCATGGGTGTATTTGAAGTCATCACTTAAACCAAATCCTGCTACCAGGGTGCGCCGATTCAAATAAAGTATGAAATTATTTGACAAGCTCGATCGCAAATAGGTAGAATAAATAACTCGCAAATAATTGAGAATCTTTCTTAATAACTTGTGAATCAAAATGCACATAACGTAAAAATTAGCAACAGCCATGTTATCAACATTTCGTTTATTACTCACATCTTGCACCCTTCTTAAGAACAGGCAAGATGCCTGTTCCACAAACAATGACTTTTCTTGTGGGGTGGGCGTCCCCAAGAACAGGCAAGATGCCTGTTCCACAAACAATGACTTTTCTTGTGGGGTGGGCGTCTCGCCCGCCCGTAGCAGGGTTGTTGCAAATGTTGCAAGATATCGTTTATTATCTACCGCCGCTGCTACAGCCATCCTCGTTGCTCTGGCCGGTTGCGTTTCCCCCACAGCCAGCAACACCGACAGCACACCCTCACCCGCTGCTACAGCCAGTCCCGCAGCCACAAGCGGTCACAGCGGGAATCACGGCGGCAAAGGCGGCATCAACATCAATACTGCCATTCTTTCAGAGTTAGATAAACTCGAAGCCAAGTTAGGAATACCGGCACTTTCTAACAAAATTCAAGCCAGCCGTCCTTACGGGAAAGTCGAAGAATTGGTATCAAAAAATGTCATTACTCAACCCCAATTCGACGAAATTAAAGACATGGTGACTATTGAAGATGTCGTCCTCACAGGTGAAGCCAAAGATGTAGACTTCATGACTAAAATGGGATTGATGAAAGGGCATCTTATCGTAGCAAAAGAACTCTTGGATCAAGGCAAACCAGACCAGGCAGAACCTCACATCGGGCATCCAGTCGAAGAAATTTATGCCGATGTGGAAGATCAGCTAAACGAGCGTAAAATTCCCGAATTTAAGACTACTTTAATTAAATTGCAGGATTTAGTTAAAGCGGGTGCAAAAGACCCGGCTCAAGTGACTGCGGAATTTGACACATCGATGCAAGCTGTAGATGGAGCAATTGCCGCTCTTCCCGAAGCGCAGCGAAAAGATCCGAAATTCGTGCTGCAAGTGATTAACGGCTTGCTGGATACAGCTAATTCCGAATACGGAGCGGCAGTTGCTAACGGCAAAATTTCCGCAATTATTGAATATCAAGATTCGCGGGGTTTTGTCATGTACGCGGAAAACCTGTACCAAGATATCGCCGAGCAAGTGGCTAAAACTAGCCCGGAAATTGACAAAGCAATTGTTGCCAACATGACTGAACTGAAGACAAATTGGCCAACGGCGATCGCACCCCCCGCGCCCGTAAAAACAACCGAAGAAGTCACCAAGCTAGTTAAAACTATCGAAAGCGACAGCCAAAAAGTTCTCAAACCAGCCTCCTAAAAAATCACTTCTCATCAAGAGCGGTAATTGGTAAATAATCTGCCAATTACCTCGCTCCTTAACCACTCCCATTCCTACCATAAAAAAATGAATTTTGGCGAAGCATTGCCCACCTTTGTAATTACTCTCCGCGAAGGAGTCGAAGCCGCCTTAGTTGTCGGCATCGTTCTAGCTTGCCTCAAAAAATCAGGACAAAGTTATTTAAGTCCTTGGGTTTTCGGCGGTGTTGGGGTTGGACTTATTGCCAGCGCTTTGATAGGTGTACTTTTCGGCTGGACTATGCAAATTTTGTCCGCATCCAATCAGCCTTTTGCACCGATTATGGAATCGCTGCTAGAGGCCACCTTTGGGGTTATAGCAATAGCAATGCTGAGCTGGATGCTGATTTGGATGACTAAGCAAGCGCGATTTATGAAAGCCGAAGTCGAAGGCGCTGTGAGTGCCGCCTTAACGCAAAACTCTCATGCCGGTTGGGGCGTATTTAGTTTAGTTTTTATTGCCGTTTTGCGCGAAGGGTTTGAAACTGTTTTGTTTGTCGTCGCCAAGTTTCAACAAGGCATTATTCCAGCCATCGGCGCTTTGGGAGGAATACTTTCAGCCACCGGACTTGGTGTCCTGCTGTTTAAATGGGGAGTCAAAATTAATATCCGCCTGTTTTTTAAATATATGGGCATTTTATTGCTCTTCATTGTAGCGGGTTTAGTGGTATCTACTTTGGGATTATTTGACAGCGCGGTGAATATTTTATCGCAAGCAAATCGCGAGTCAGCAGCGCTGTGTTTCTATTACGAAAGATTTACTAAAATCCACTCTTGTATTCTCGGCCCAATGGTCTGGAATACCTCGAAACTGGTTCCAGAAGACAAGTTTCCCGGTTTGCTGTTGAGTGCGTTGTTTGGCTACACGGATAAGCTCTATGTCGTGCAGGCGATCGCTTATTTCGTCTTTTTAATTACCGTGGGCGGGATTTATTTTCAAAGTTTGGCGGGTCGAGTGTTTTTCCCGTTCAAAAAAAACTCAGGTAACGAAATAAGAAATTAAGTGCGATCGAAACGCGATCGGCTTTGTAGTCGAAATGCAGGAGGCAGTTGTTTGTGGCTAATAACTAATGCGCTCCTAAGTTAGAGCGCATTAGGAAATCAGCCATCTATTGATTGAAGGTAAAACGACCGTCAACTTTTTCTCCCTTAATATCCGCTATCACTTTCACTGGATATTGTCCGGCTTCTGTACCTGGAAAAATCCCGTAGTAATGTTTGCCCTCAGCGTCGTATTTGAGTTCCATAGTTTGTAGTTTTCCATTCGCTAACTGCACTTGAGCGATGACTTTGGCGTCGGTAACGGGTTCGCGTTTGTCCCCTTTTTTCAAATAAAGATCTAAGTGAGTTCCGGTTGCTTGTTTCTGAGTTATAAACTCTAAGTAATAAGCTCCAGACTCGACAACTTGACCTCCTTGAGATGTTTTCGTATGCTCTGTTTTAGCTGTTGCTGCCGGGGAAGCATTTGGAGGTGAAGGCTCAGTTTGAGAGGCTGCTGGATTGGATGTCGGGCTGTTATTTGGATCGCTGGCTTTCTCGCCTTGACTGCAAGCTCCCAAAAACAGCAATCCAACACTACCTAGAACAATTAAATTTGACTTAAGCGATTTCATTTGTTTGACTCCTTGCTGACTGACAATAATTGGAAAATATCACACATTAACTACCTTGCCGTCTTCAATAACTGGCTGAGGTTGTTGAGGTCGTAAAAAATGCCAAAATTGAGCATACAAAGCTGGCAAAACTAACAGAGTTAAGGCTGTAGAAGTAAATAACCCTCCTAAAACTACGACTGACAGCGGTTGCAAAATTTCCTTTCCCGGGCCGCCTTCTAAGACTAAAGGTGCTAAACCCAAAGCTGATGTTAAAGCGGTCATCAGGATAGCGTTTAGCCGTTCCATCGAGCCTTTAATAATTGCTTCCTTAAAAGCCATTCCCTCGGCAAATTTAGTGTTGTAGTTGTCTACTAATAACAAGCCGTTGCGGGTGGCAACGCCAAATAAAGTGACAAAGCCAACCAGGGAAGCTACAGAGATGATGCCGCCAGTCAAAGCTACCGCAATTACTCCTCCTACTAATCCGATCGGCAAATTAATCATAATCATAGCAGTTGAAGGAATTGACTTGACGGACAAGTACATCAATACTGTAATTACCAAAAAGGCGATCGCACTAAATATCATAATATTTTGCGAAGCTCTTTGTTCTGCTTCAAATTGACCGCCGTACTGGATAAAATAGCCAAAAGGCAACTGCACCTCTCGTTTGACTTTAGCTTGAATTTCATTCACAACCGATCGCAAATCCCTACCTTTAGCATTCGCCGCCGCCACAATCAACCGGGAAACATTCTCGCGGTTAATCGTATTTGGCCCCGTACCGTATTTAACAGTCGCAACTTGGGCGAGGGGAATCTTGTTGCCGCTTGGAGTATCAACCAACAAATTCTGAATAGTTTCTAGGTTGTTTCTGGCTTCAGCCTGCAACCAAACAACTAAGTCAAAAGTTTGCTGAACCTCCAAAACTTGAGAAACAACTTTGCCGTTTAAAGCGGTCTCAATTATTTCAGAAAGCTCTCCGATTTTCAAACCGTATCTACCCGCAGCTTGGCGGTTAAACTTAATTTGAATTTGTGGCACTGGCACCTGCGGTTCGAGTTGCAAATCCACAATGCCTTCCACTGTTTTCATTTGCTCTTCAACTTTGGCACCGATGCTGCGAAGTTGATCCAAATCCGGGCCAAAGATTTTGACAGCAATCTGACTTCTGACACCAGATAAAACCTCATCCATCCGGTGAGAAATAAAACCGCCGATATTTGGTGCAACTCCCGGCAATTTACCAAACTCCTGCCGCAGCGCTTCCAAAGTTTTTGGCCTGTTTTTCATGCCCTCCTCGCTTAAACCAATATCAATGTGAGCCAAATTAACTCCCGCAGCATCAGCATCACCCGGAGCTCTGCCCGATCGCACTTGCACGTATTCAAACCTGGTATCATCCTTAAGTGCATCTTCAATAGCAAAAGCAGCGCTATCTGTTGTCTCCAAAGACACCCCCGGATAAAGCATAATAGTATTCACCAAAGTTTGCTCCTGAAACTCTGGCAAAAACACCCGTCCAAAGGAAGGCAAAATAATTAATGCAGCCACCATGCTAGCAGCCGCTAAAGCTAAAATAATCCCCGAATAGCGCATTGACAAATTTATCGAAAAATGATATATACGCTTGCAAAATCTCGGCAGCCAAGGTTCCGCAGCACTCATGCGTTTGGTAGGCAACAAGATAGCACAAAGGGCCGGAGATATTAACAGCGATTCCAGACTAGAAATCACAACAACTACCAAATAAGTAATCCCCATCGGCGTAAAAATTCGACCTTCTACACCGGGCAAAGTAAAAATTGGAGAAAAAACAACAATCCCAATAACAGTCGCTCCAATTAACGAATCGCGCACCTCTTGACTGCCATCAAAAATCACATCCATCACCGGGCGAGGATGAAGAGAAGCCTTATTTTCTCTCAAATTGCGGTAGGTATTTTCGGCATAGACGATCGCATCGTCGATCGCAGTGCCGATCGCCACCGACAAACCCCCCAAAGTCATCGTATTTAATCCCAGCCCCAGCCAATTCATCGCCAGCAGCGCCAACAGCCAAGTCAGAAAGAAATCCAGCAAAACAACCGCGAGAGTGCGCCAATTCATCAAAAACGGGATGAGAATAAGGGTGACAATGATACTGCCTTCAATTAAAGCCGATCGCACATTCTCCACCGAGGAATTGATATACTCTTCCTGGCGGAAAGTCACAGTAACTTTAATATCTTTGGGCAGAGCTTGCTGCACCTCAGCCATTGCTGCCTCAACTGCTTTCGTTACCGTCGGAGTATCAGCAACTGGCTGTCTGTTTACCATCACAATCACAGCTTTTTTGCCGTTAAAACTGCCATCGCCCCGCTTGATTGCAGCACCAATCTTGACCTCAGCCACATCACTAATTCTGACGGGTGTTCCGTGGCGAGAGTCGATCGCCGATTGCTGCAAATCTTCCACAGACTCAATCCGCCCCACCCCCCGGATTAAAGTTTCTCGATCCGGCGTAATTAAATACCCCCCCGGCGCGTTAACATTCGCAGCCGCCGCCGCTTCAGCTACTTGCTGCAACGACACATTAAAAGCTTTTAACTTGGCAGGTTCTACTAATACTTGATACTGCCTTTCTTCGCCGCCGTATGCCACCACTTGAGCAACGCCTGTCACTGCCAAAAGCCGATTTGTGACTTGCCAATCAACCAGACGGCGCACTTCCATCAAAGGAGTAGTTTCCGAGGTAAAAGCATAGGTAATAACAGTGCCGACAGGAGAAGTTGTGGGAGAAATTTGCGGTGTTTCTACCCCAGCCGGGAGTTTGCTTTGAGCTTGCTGCAACCGTTCTGTTATCAACTGGCGCGCTTGATAAATTTCAGTTCCCCAATCAAAGATTACCTTAACCGAAGAAAGGCCCACAGCGGAAGACGATCGCACTGCTGTTACCCCAGGAGTTCCGTTAATCGCACTTTCGATCGGTAGTGTTACCAAAGACTCGATTTCTTCCGGCGCGAGCCCCGGTGCTTCCGTCTGAATTTCCACCTGCGGGGGTGCAAAAGGAGGGAAGACATCAAGGGACATTTGGGGGATGATATACAATGTCCAAAGACTAACAATAATGGTGGCGACAACGACTAGCCAGCGGCGGTTAATTACCCATCTAAGAATAGTGCTGAACATTTTATGATTTTATAGAGGTGATGACTACCAGCCACCGTTGGGCGATCGACCATTTAACAATAAAATTTAGCCAATATTAAATGCTCCGGCTGCCGTAGCTTTTCCCGCGATTCCTTGGCTGAACAGTGTTAAATAGCCATTCTATTTAGCTTGACACCCAAAAATGAAATTAGGATGAAATATTTTAACTTTCAACCCGAATTCATAAGTCATGTAAAATCTATAATCTAAAATCTAAAATCTAAAATGATATAACCTGCGTTGCTATTTTTGACAATGCAGCTTACAACAATACTCACATCTTGCACCATTCTCAATTACTTGTTTAGGAACAGGCTTTTCGGCCTGTTCCACAAGAAAACTCATTCTTTGTGGAACGGGCATCTTGCCCGTTCTTGACAATAGTGCAAGATATCAGAATAGTTATTATGCAAGCACCAAAACACTCCTCACAAACTCTAGAAAGCATTGGCGAAATAGACTACAATCCAGTACCGCCAAAGCGCTCGGAACGGGTAATCATGCGCGCTCAGTTCAAAGGGCGTAAAAAACCTCTGCCGTATATTTTCGATGAAGAACGATCGTAGAGCCTTTCTGGGTGCAGGTAAATTAATCAACTATTTTGCAAAATAGGGATGTACCCTTTTGACTTACTTCAAAAAGATGAACTTGCCATTATTTCCATCTACATCCATCTTGATTTGAGCAATGTAAAACTGGCTCTGTACAACTTCACCTTCAGGGGTAAAGGAAATTTCACCGAGAGGGGTATTGTACTTTCCAGCTAGGATTTGCTGATTCAGCTTTGTGCGTAACTCTGCCAATGACAACACGCTGAGTTTGGTTTTACTATCCAAAGCTTTCAAGGCTTCCACGAATACTTGTACGGCAGTGAAGGCTTGAGCACTAAACTGCGGTGGTTCCTTCTTGTTTTGCTTTACATAAGCATCGCGGAAGGCAGCATTGATTTCGCCGGGGGCTTCGGGACTATAGGCTTGAGCAATGATAATACCATCGCAGAGTGCTTGACACACCGAGAAGATATTAGACGTGTTCAAACCATTGCCGCCAACGATGGTACCTTGATAACCCAGTTCCCGCAGTTGCCGGATCGAGTTACCCCCATCGGCTGCCAATCCTGAAATAACAACTAAGTCGGGTTGGAGAGCGAGTGCATTACCAATTTGAGCTTGGAAGTCCGTGTCAGTAGTTTGGAACTTTTGGACGGTGACGATATCAAGCCCTTGGTTTTTAATCGCTTGCTGGAAAATTTCTGTCTCCGATGTGGTGAAAGCGTCATTTTGAGCATAAAAGACAGCGACTTTTTTAATCTTAGGATTAAGCTTAAGCGCTGCCTTTACTGCATTGGGAGCTACAAGCGAAATAGGTGCAGAGACACGCGCAATATACTCACCAATCTCAGGAATCCCTTTGGCAGTATTCGATGCGCCAATGACTGGCAATTTTGCTCGTTCTGCGATTGGATTGGCACTAAATGCCTGCTGAGAAGACGATGGCCCAACAATGCCAACCACTCGATCTTGATTAATTAGAGTTTGGAAGGCGTTGATGGCTCCTGCTTCATCTCCTCCAGTGTCTTGAAACACCATTTTAATAGGAGTACCATTAACACCTCCCCTGTCGTTGAAATATTTCTCAGCAATTTTGACACCACCCACTGATTCCTGAGCTAAAAGAGCATAGTTGCTGGTTTGCGAGAATGCTGCTCCAATTGGAAGGGCAGTAGCTGAATTGGGTGTAGCTGCTGCTGGTGTATTGCTCGGAGTATTAGTGGTGGTGGTGGTAGGTTGATTGGTTTGACTACAAGCAACAACCAGTATAAAAGTGATGAACGAGGTGAGAATGTGAGTAAAGATACTTTTCTTAAACATCTTAGGACTTCCGCAGTGAGTATGTGCAACTACAATAGTCCTGAACATTTAGTTAGGTAATTGGTAATTGGTAATTCTATCTTACTCCGAACTTTCGCCAACTGGGATAAGGCGAAACTAGCCAGCGGCGGTTAATTACTCATCTAAGAATAGTGCTGAACATTTAATAATTTGGGAATTGGGAATTGGGCATTGGGCATTGGGAATTGGGAATTGGGCATTGGGCATTGGGCATTGGGCATTGGGCATTGGGCATTGATAAAAACAACTATCCGTGTATCCGTTACTTCCGTGTCGTGCTGTTACTTCAAACTCTTGACCGAAAGCATCCAGGATACCCGCCACGTGATTCATTCCTTCGCAGACTCAGGACCCAGAAATAACAAACCTGTATTCGATGAAACTTGCCGAACGTATTTATCCGTGGGGTCAATGCTTCAATCTAAAATCTAAAATCTAAAATCTAAAATCGATTGACTTCTGTCTCTGCATTTTTAACGTGATGGTTGTCATTGTGTAACAGCAGTTCATTGTCCAACGCCGATGTAGAGGCGGAAAAACCATTATTTGCAGCATTGTTTCCAGGAGCCGCTGCTATTGCTGGCAATTTGCGCCGATTTCCCCACAACACGCCGGCTGTGAAAGTCAGGGATGCGATCGCAACTCCTCCCCCTATTCCCGCCCACCATAAAGACACGGGTAAATTATTAAAATTAACCTCTGTTGCCTTGGGATTTGCGTCTTTCTTTTCCTCGTCTTTTGATGGCTTGCTGCCACCCCGCAAAGATTGTGCGTAAAGTTGAGGTGCTCGCTGCGTTACTATCAAATCTCCCTCGAATAAACCCCTCTTCACTTCAACTAAATCTCCGGCCGTTTGACCGAGTTCAATTTCAACAGCTTGATAAGCATTGCCATTTTGGACGTAAACGGTTTTTTTACCGCTAACATCCACTACCGCCGCACTGGGAATTGCTAAAATATTTGTTGCAGTTTTGTCGGTTAAAATCTCCAACTCCGCAAACAGTCCGGGCTTTAATTCACCGTTAATATTATCTAGTTCTGCTTTCACCGGCACCACCCGCGTTTCTCCTGACACGGATGACCCAATTAAGGCGATTTTTCCCTTGAAAGTGCGATCGGGTAAATTAGCGACTTTTACCCTCACTTCCTGACCCTGTTTTACTTTATTCAGGTCTTTTTCGTAAATATTGGCTGTGGCAAAAACGCGGCTGTCATTTAACAGACTCATCAACGGTTTTTCAGCGTTTACTGACTCTCCTGGGGTGATTTCGCGATCGGCTACCGTCCCGGAAATCGGAGCAACTACGGTAACGAGTCCTCGATCGTTGGCAACAGTTCCTAATTGTTGGAGTCGCGCTTGATAGGCTGCGTCAGCCAAGCGAATCCGCGACTGAGCGACTTCGACGGCAGTTTTGCCGCGTTTGAGTTGGTTCTCGGCTTCTAGGACTTCCCGGCGGCTCTGAGCTCTGGTAAGTTGAGCTTTTGCTTCCGCTACTCTGCCTTGAGATTCCCGCAATTCCCGCATTGGGAGGTCTACTTCGGCTTGTTTAATTTCGGTTTGGGCTTTGATAACTTCTGGACGGCTTTTTGCCTTAGCAACAGCGGCTTTTGCTTCGGCGAAGTGGGCTTGCGATTCCAGCATTGTGCGCCGCGCGATCGCCCCTGATGCCACTAATTCTTTGTCGCGATCGAACTGTTCTTTGGCAACAGTTAATTCTGTTTCTGCCCGTGCTATTTCGGCTTGCGCTATTTCAACTTGACGCTGATAGTTTTCTTTAGCGGCTTGTACAACTGAACGCTTGTTTACTAATTCTTGTTCTTGCTGGTACTGCTTAGTTACCGCTGCCAATTGGGTTTGGGCTTGGGCGATTTCTGCTGCGGATATTTGACTTTGGCGATCGTAATTTTCTCGTGCTAGTTTGAGATCGCCTTCCGCTTGCTGCAAATCTGCCTCAGCTTCGGCACGTTTCGAGAGAGATTCAACCCGCAACTGTCCTAATTCTGAACTCGATAAAACCGCCACCGGTTGACCTTTTGATACTTTGTCCCCAGGCTTAACCAGCAACTCTACTACTTTCCCAGCAACAGGAGCCGTAACTTCAACTTTTTCGTTGGGTAAAGTTTCAATTTGTCCTGTGGTTTTGATGCCGATATCTAGTCGCTGGCGGGAGGCAGGGGAGACTTTAATACCTAATCGTTTTGCTGTTTCGGCATCGACAGAAATAGCAGCAGGAGTTTCAGTTGTTTCGCCGCTTTGGTGAAATTCATCTCCGTGGCCAGCGTGGGCAAAAACAGCGGCAGGAGAACTTAGCAAAATTAGGCTGAACAAACTTCCCGAAAAGCTGCTAATAATTGCCGGATATTGAGCATATTTGTGGAATATCATCGTTGGCAATGTCCTTGAAATCAGGTTGAGTGCCACAGGTTTAGCAGTTGGTATTTTGCCAAGGTAAGTAAGTGATACCCATTAAGTAAAGTTACTTATTAGCATTTTCCAAGAAGCGACTGCTAAGCAATGACCAAGAGCTAGAAATGCTCTACTCAACCTAGTATTTCACGGTCAAATGAAATTAGGATGAAATTTCGCCTCAGCAGCCCAGATACCCACCGGCTGCTAAAATACCCATATAAGTTGCGCCTAGTGACAAGCGATTTGGCTGTAGATTTTTTGCCGGTTTTTTTATCTCTGCTGGCGCTGCAATTTCGTTGGTCAATGCGCTCACTAGCTCATCTACGGCTGCATTTGATTTATAAGTGGTGTTTAATTCCAAGCTATTCAATATCATAAACTACCCTCTCTATCTATCTAGCTTTTTGCTGACCTATCTACTACTTTAGAGGTATGGCTGAGCAATTGTCTACAGTATTCTTACGTAACTTTCTACTACTTTAGAGCTAGGGCGGCTCAATTATCTACAGTCTGTGTAGGTACTCTCAGGAAACTGAGGTGGAGTCAGACCAATGCTGACAGCCACAGTCAAGCTACATTACTTTGTCTACCAAGGTTGTCGCCACTTTTTCATTTGCTCAATTTCTTGCTTTTGTGAACCAAGTATTTTCTTAACTATCGAACTACTGTGATTAAGGTCACTTATTTTCATGATTTTGGTCACGTTTTGTTGAGGTGAGCTAAATTACTTTTTGTACCAAGCTTGCCGCCACTGTTTCATTTGCTCAATTTCTTGCTTTTGCGAAGTCAGAATTTCTTGAGACAATTTCTTCATTTCCGGGCGTTTTGACTTCTTCAAAGCATCTTGGGCCATCACTAAAGCTCCTTCGTGGTGAGGAATCATCGCATTGATAAATCGCAAGTCAAATTGGTCGTCAGCCGCCCCTAAATCCATGCTCATCATCATGTGGTGCATTTGTTCGGGAGTCATGGCCATCATGCGACCCATTGGAGCCTGATAAGCCATCGGGGTACTGCTGGCTTTGGGATACCAAGTTTTTCGCCACTCTTTCATTTGATTGATTTCGCGGTTTTGAGCAGCAATTATATCAGTGGCAAGTTTTTTCATTTCCGGGCGTTTAGATTGTTTAAGCACATCTTGAGCCATTTTTACAGCACCTTGATGGTGTACTGTCATGCCATCAATAAATCGCAAATCGTAGTCGGCATCAGCAGGGCCTAAATCCATTGACATATCGTGATTCATGCCATGATGCTCCATGCCACCCATGCCACCGCCTTGTGCCACGTTTTGCTTGTTGTTTGCTTCGGTTGCAGCCGTAACATTTGGGGCGGGAGTTTCACTGGAAGGGGCATTTGAACAAGCTGCAAGCACTCCGCTGGTTAAAGCGGCTGTGGCGGTCAACATCAGCGCTGCAAAGCCTGTTTTTAATGAAATTGGTTTCATAGAGCTTATATCCTTAAAACTGCCATTTATCTTCAGCTTTCCACATATAAATGAAATTAGGATGAAATTTTTGCTGCGAACTTGTAAAGAATTATTGCTCTGCCGTCGATCGCACTCAAAGTTAAGATTTACAGAACTGCTTTGTAAAACTTACCTAAACTTCTCTAAACTCATTTTTAGACACAGTTTGTGCTTACTTCCTACGCTGTTGGGTAGACGGCTAATCCCAAGATAAGTAGGCTATCCCCCTCAAGCCGAGGGTTCCCAATTTAAAATATTTAGACTTGCGTTCCAGTCCCGATCTAAAGATATGCCACAAGCAGGACAGTCAAAAGTCCGAATGCTTAGTGGCATATCTTTTTTGGTGCCACAATTGGAACAAGTCTTGGTACTAGGAAACCACTGGTCTACCAATACTAAATTAGCTCCATACATTTGACACTTGTAGTCAAGTTGACGTTTGAACTCGTAGAATCCAAGGTCAGATATTGCTCCAGCTAACTTGTGATTCGCCATCATTCCATGAACGTTTAAGTTCTCAATCTTAATTAACTTGAATGTTTTAGCTAAGTAAGTTGTCAACTTGTGAAGGAAATCTAAGCGAATGCGAGCTATCCGCGCATGGAGTCGGCTGATTTTACTGTAGGTTTTACGCTGGTTTTGAGAGCCTCGCACCTGCTTTGATGCTTTGCGCTGCAAAGTGGCAAGCTTGGTTTTCGCACTGGCTATCAACGGCTTTGGTGCATCAAAAGTTTGCTGGGTTGACAGCGTGGCAAAAGACTTAATACCGAGATCTATTCCTACAGAACTTTCAGACGGCTGAACAGGTAGGCGTTCTGCATCAACGCAAAAGGAGACTTTCCCAGCGATTTCCTTCTTTTGAAATCGTGAAAGTTTGAGAGAGGAAGCTACATTCTAGGGGTTCAAAAAGCCTAAAAGTTCCCAATGTAGGAATCTTAATCGTTCTGCCAGCAGTTAGCAAAACTTTGCCGTGAGACGAATCGACCGTAAAAGATTGACCGTCCCTGCGACTAGCGAATCTTGGATGACCTGCTTTCCCAGAACGGTAGCGACTAAACGCATCTTTGAGATCGATCAAAGCATTTTGGTAGACTCGGCTAGACAATTGGTTCATCCAAGCAAATTCAGGCTTTTTCTTGACATGGTTGGTGAGAACTTTCTTGACTTCGTTGATCACCTTCGAGTCGGTAAATTTTCCCTCGCCATACATTTGAGTCCGCAAGCTCAACCCAAAGTTAAAAACTACGCGCCGGAACCCTGCGTGTTTCGCCATCAAGGTCGCTTCCTTGTTATTTAATTTGAGCGCTCGTTTAATGGCAAACATAAAACTTCCTCAATGGCGATTAACTATGGACAAGTTTAGCAAACTATTTGACACTTAAGTCTTACTCACAACCTAATTATGTAGGGTGCACAGTGCGCGCCTTACCCCTATGGATAGCGTGTCAAACCAGTTTTTTCAGAATTCCTGATTTATTTTGCAATTCCCCTTGACTCTCCTGTGGACTGGAGACTTTACAATAAAGTTAATTCATTGATTGAGCAGAGTAGTTTCTGCTGAGGTTCAAATTATGACTTTACAGCTAAAAGTGCCTAAGATGGCTTGTTCTGCTTGTGCGACTACAATCACAAAAGCAGTCCAAGCCATTGACTCAGCCTCAACGGTTGAGGCGGATCTCAAGACAAAATTGGTCACGATTCAAACCGCTAAGTCGGAAAGTGAAGTTAGGAAAGCGATCGCATCGGCGGGCTATCCAACAAGTCAATTTTAGATTTTAGATTTTAGATTTTAGATTTACTTGCAGCTTTGAATCTGGGAGATTTAACAAGAGTCTAAAATTTTTGATTCTCCACGACAGGAGTACGTCGCACGTTATCCGTTTTTAGGCGAGGTCAATCGATTTTAGATTTTAGATTTTAGATTTTAGATTGAAGCATTGACCCTACGGATAAATTCGGGGGGCAATTTTCTCGGATACAGGTTTTTTATTTCTGGACGGATGAATCCGGGGGCTTTCGGTCCTTTGAAGACATAAGGTAACTTTATAATTTAGGAGGGCATCTATGGACAATCTCACACTTAAATTGCGGGGCATGAGTTGTGCTTCTTGTGCTTCCTCTATCGAACAAGCAATTCAATCTGTTCCCGGCGTAATTGAGTGTCATGTCAATTTTGGGATGGAACAAGCAACCATCCAATACGACTCCAAGCAAACCAACTTAGAAACAATTCAATCTGCTGTTGATGATGCGGGATACGAAGCTTTGCCGCTTCAAGAAATGGCTGCGCCAGAGGATGATTCCGAACAAGCCGATCGCAAATCTGAATCTCAAACCTTGCAGCGGAAACTCTGGACAGCAGGTATCATCAGCATCCTGCTAGTTGTGGGCGCTATTCCAGCGATGACCGGCTTGCACCTGCCATTTATTCCCGCGTGGCTGCACAATTATTGGCTGCAATTAGTGCTGACATCACCCGTACAATTTTGGTGCGGCAAATCGTTTTATGTGGGAGCTTGGAAATCCCTAAAACGGCGTGTAGCAACAATGGATACCCTGATTGCCTTGGGTACAAGTGCTGCTTACTTTTATTCTGTATTTGTGACATTTTTCCCAGGTTTATTCACAGCCAAAGGTTTAAATCATGGCGTTTACTACGAAGTTGCGGCCAGTGTTATCGCCTTAATTTTGTTGGGAAAAACCATAGAAAATCGGGCGAAGGGAGAGACTTCCGAAGCCATTCGCAAACTCATGGGTTTGCAAGCAAAAACTGCTCGGATAATTCGCAACGGGGAAGAGTTGGAAGTGCCGATCGCCCTAGTGGAAATTGGCGACATCGTGCAGGTGCGGCCGGGAGAGCAAATCCCCGTAGATGGAGATGTTATTGAAGGCTCTTCCACAGTAGACGAAGCAATGGTTACGGGAGAAAGTTTGCCTGTCAAAAAGCAGCTTGGCGACGAAGTTATCGGAGCCACAATTAACAAAACTGGCAGTTTCAAGTTTCGGGCGACAAGAGTTGGCAAAGATACATTTTTAGCTCAAATTGTCAAGATGGTGCAGGACGCACAGGGTTCAAAAGCACCGATCCAAAAGTTAGCAGACCAAGTGACGGGTTGGTTTGTTCCTGTAGTAATTGCCGTCGCTTTAGCTACTTTTATTATCTGGTTTAACGCGACTGGAAATATCACTTTAGCAACCGTAACAATGGTGGAGGTGCTGATTATTGCCTGTCCCTGTGCTTTGGGTTTGGCGACTCCGACTGCTGTGATGGTGGGAACGGGAAAAGGTGCAGAAAATGGGATTTTAATTAAAGGAGCCGAGAGTTTAGAATTGGCTCACCAAATCCAAATTATCGTGTTAGATAAAACGGGAACCCTCACAGAAGGCAAGCCGACTGTAACTGATTTTGTGACTGTTAGAGGAACGGCGAACAGCAATGAGTTAAACTTGCTGCAATTGGCTGCGTCTGTAGAGCGAAATTCGGAGCATCCTTTGGGGGAAGCTGTTGTTAGATACGCTCAATCTCAAGAGGTTAATTTGACGGATGTTAAGGATTTTGAGGCGATCGCGGGGAGTGGTGTTCGAGGGGTTGTAGCCGGAAAGTCGATCGCCCTGGGAACGCTGAGGTGGATGCAGGAACTCGGCGGCGATACTGAATATCTGGAACTGCGCGGGAGAGCTTTGGAAGCTGCGAGCAAAACGGTTGTTTGGATGGCTGTAGAAGGCAAAATAGAGGCAATTCTGGGCATTGCGGATGCCCTCAAACCCTCGTCAGCGCAGGCGGTGAAAGCGCTTCAAAAGCTCGGTTTGGAGGTGGCGATGCTGACTGGGGATAATCGCGCGACTGCGGAGTCGATCGCCCAATCCGTAGGCATTACTCGCGTTTTTGCCGAAGTTAGACCCGACCAAAAAGCAGCTCAAATTCAAGCCCTGCAAGGGGAAGGAAAAATTGTCGCGATGGTGGGAGACGGGATTAACGACGCACCGGCTTTGGCCGCTTCAGACGTGGGAATTGCGATCGGCACCGGCACAGATGTCGCGATCGCCGCCAGCGACATTACCTTAATTTCAGGAGATTTGCAAGGCATAGTTACTGCAATTAAACTTTCCCGCGCCACCATGCGGAACATCCGCGAAAATCTGTTTTTTGCGTTTATTTACAACATCGCTGGAATCCCGATCGCGGCGGGCATTTTGTTCCCCATTTTTGGCTGGCTGCTAAATCCAATTATCGCCGGTGCAGCAATGGCTTTCAGTTCAGTCTCTGTAGTTACTAATGCTTTGCGATTGCGAAATTTTAAAGCCAAATCTAGTGCATAAATTTGGAGAAATTAGAAAAATGTTACACCATCGTAAAATTTTGGGAAGTCTCGCGAGTTTAGGGCTTGTGATGGGAATGGCATCGGGAGTTCAAGCTTCCAAAATGTCCGTCCAGCATTCTACTTCAACGACTCAATTCCGCAGCATTGAACAGCCACTAGGTTTAAAAGTTGGCGTAACAATAGGTGGTTTGACATTAATTGGTTTGGAATTGTGGTGGTTTTTATTCAGTAAAGCTAAAGGGCAGCAAGCTGAATCTAGTCAGGGGATACAAGAGTTGACTATTACTGTAGACGGGGGTTATGAGCCTGCCACTGTAGTTGTGAACGCAGGTCAATTAGTCAGGCTCAAATTCTTGAGGCGCGACCCCAATAGTTGTCTTGAAAAAGTGTTGTTACCAGATTTTCACATTGTGCGAGAATTACCTCTCAATCAGGTAACGGCTGTTGAATTTACCCCTGACAAACCTGGACGATACCTATTTACGTGCGGCATGAATATGTTTCGGGGTGTGGTGGAAGTACAAAGCTAAATCAAATAGACAGTTATCAACCTGCGGGAACTGCCACGGTTGAGGGGCGAGTTTTTTCCGCAGGAAATAGCTAAAATAGATGAAAGCTTAAAAAATTTGGAGTGAGCTAAATGCAACTACTACACACGATGCTCCGAGTCGGCAACCTGGAAGAGTCCCTCAAATTTTACACCGAGGTTCTGGGCATGAGATTGCTGCGACAAAAGGACTATCCAGACGGTAAATTTACTCTGGCTTTTGTGGGCTACGGCGATGAATCCGACACTACAGTTTTGGAGTTAACATACAACTGGGGCGTCACAGAGTACAATTTGGGGGATGCTTACGGTCATATTGCGATCGGCGTTGACGACATTTACGGTACTTGCGAAGAAATTAAAGCTCGCGGTGGTAAAGTTAGTCGGGAACCCGGCCCGATGAAGCACGGTTCAACTGTCATCGCTTTTGTACAAGACCCAGATGGATATAAAGTTGAATTAATTCAACTGCAAAATCCACGCGACTAGAAAGAAACCGGGTTTCTGCGATAATTTTGGCATCCTCATCGAGACTTGGTGAAGAAACCCGGTTTCTGACTCCCAATGGGAACCAATTATTAAAGTTTAGGGTTTCTTTTTGGGAGATTGGGGAGGTTGGGGAGATTTTAAGATGTTGTCCTTCCCCATTTTATCAACGATTAATTCGCTGATAATCTGAGCTCCGTGGGAGGTAAAGTGCAAGCCGTCATTATTTTTTACATAGCCTCGCTTACCAGATTTATTAGCAACTACTGGAACAAATTTTCCTCCTTGTCCAAATGTCTCCCAAGTAGAAATAAATTCTATTTTGGATGAAGATTTGCTGGCAGCTTTATAAATATTGTTCATGATGGGAAAAGCTTTGAGATACGAAGATTTGTTAGGCATCGATTGACCGACCCAATACACTTTTCTCACGGATGACGAATCAAGTAAATTTGCATATTTTTCAACTCTTTCTTGATAAGCTTTTTGCCATTCTTTGGTCATAACAGCCCAGCCTTTTCCTTGAGAATCAATGATATTTTGACGGTCATTGGTTCCAAACATAACTATCACTACATCCGGCTGGTAATTATTAATAATTTGGCGAGTTCTGGCATACCAATCATAATAATCTATCCGATTTAATCCGGTCGAGACCTTGTAGTCTATTTTCGTATCGGCGATATTGTATTTTGTCTTAAGAGTGTACTGGAGTTGAATTCCTAAGTCGAACATTACGGAATCTCCAATAAATAAAAATCTGCGATAAGGTCTGGTCAGTTTAGGTTTGGCTGGGGTTGGTTTTTTAGCTGGGGTTGGTTTTTTAGCATTAGCAGGCTTTGGGGGTTCAACGGCGGCTTTTGTTTCGGTTGTGACAGGAGGAATTTCTGATTCTTTGGGGAGGCTATCGAAGTTAATATCTTTAATTTTGCTCCAAAAAGCTTGTTCGGATTTTCTGAAACCGTCTATTTCGATCTGGCGCGCTGCTTCTTTGATTTCTGGACTGGCGAAAGGAGTTGAAGCAAAGCTTTTTAGAAATAATGATAAGTTTGAAAATATTAAAGTGAGAATTACAGAAGTAACAATCAGCAAAATTTCCCGGTCTTTCATATTTCTTAGAAATTAAAGTAAATAAAAGGCGGCATGGTACTCGGTCCCAACATCAAGATAGTATACACGAGCAGTGAAACTAAGACAACCCGAAAGAAAATGTTTTTTAATGACAATACGGTTTGCAATAGTTTCGCGATGCGATCGCCCCACAAGTTGATCGCGCCAATGACTGCAATTACTAAATACAATTGCCAAAAGTTAAATTGAAAAGTGGCGACTGCTGGATGGAAAATTCCTTCAAAAAAACTCATCGCAGTTTCCCAGTTGGGAGTGCCGAAAAATACCCAGCTACAAGTAACAAAAGTAAATGTTAGCAGCCAACTGCAAAATTTAGCAAATCTGGGAAAGGCATAGTCTAATTTAAAGTGGATAGCTTGGGGGATATCTTTACATAAATGGTTGACAATTAATCCTAAACCGTGAATTGCTCCCCAGAAAATAAAGTTTAAACCTGCGCCGTGCCACAATCCGCCGATCGCCATTGTCATCAGTAAATTTACGTACTTCCTCAACTTACCGTATTTGTTGCCGCCAAAGGGAAAGTAAACGTAATCCCTCAGCCACTCGGAAAGACTGATGTGCCACCTTTTCCAAAATTCTTGCAGGCTCAGCGATCGGTATGGCATATTAAAGTTGGCAATGGGTTTAAAACCCAGCAAACAGGAGATGCCGTTGGCTAAATCCGAGTAGCCGCTGAAATCTACGTAAATTAAACAGGAATAGGAAATTGCCGCGAGGATTAAATCGATGCTGCTGTACTGCTGGGGGACTTTGAATGGCAAGTCAGTGAAGTTAAACAAAAAGCTCGATAAAGTATATTTTTTGAAGAGTCCCGACAAAATCAAAACTATAACTTCTTCAATTTTATAGTCGTATTTTTCCGGTGAATTTAGCTGCCCGTAAAATTCGCGAGCTCGCGAGATTGGCCCGGAGGCAATTTGCGGAAAGTAGGTAATGTAGGCGGCATAGTCTACAAATTTCGGACAAGGGATTTTTTGCTGGTAGCAATCGATTAAATGAGAAATCATTCTAAAAGTGTAGAAAGACACGCCGACGGGGGCGATTATTTGCAAAACGGGAAAGTTGGCGGGAATTTGTAGCTGGTTCAGTACCTCAAATAAAGAAGTTACAAAGAAGTTGCAATATTTAAAGATGCCGAGATAGCCAATGTTGAAAACTAAGCCGGAGATGAAAGCAATTTTTTTATACTTACTGTTGCAGATCACCCGGAGAATGATATAATTGTATACGGTAGAGAAAATGAGGAGCAAGAGAAAGTCAAAGCTCCAAAACGAATAAAATAATAAACTCGAAGCTAACAAGACAATTTTATACAAATCGACTTGGGGTTTCACCGAGACGATCAGGCTAAAAATAATTAGGAAAAATACTAAAAATTGGTAAGTGGGAAATAGCATAAATCTCAGTCGCTAAAAAATCTTGTTTGTGGCAATATTTTTATAAGTACGGCCAGCGAACCTATCCCCAAGGGAATCGCCAGAGTCGGTCTGAACTCATATGTTGCACCATTGTCAGTTAGCCTTTTATGAACAGGCAAGATGCCTGTTCCACAAGAAAATTTATCTTTTGTGGAACGGGCATCTTGCCCGTTCTTGAGAATGGCGCAAGATGTGAGTCTCACCGCAGCAAATTTCGGGGTGGATTGCGGACTGTAAGCTTTTGCAATCTTGTCAATTAGGTCACAACTTGCGCCGTAGTTAACCGCACTCATAAATTCATAATCCTGTTTAAAGATTATGATGGTTGTGAGACGATGTATTAACGGATAACAACAGGAATCCCCTTGATTGCGAGGAACCAACGTGCAGCCAACAGACCCTAGCAAATTTACAGATCAAGCCTGGGAAGCCATTGTCAAATCCCAGGATGTAGCCCGCCGCTTTGCCAATCAGCAGCTAGAGGTTGAACATTTAGCCATCGCCCTTCTCGAACAGCAAGGCCAGGCCAACAGCATTCTCAGCAAAGCTGGAGTCGATGCCCCCCGCTTGGCCCAGCAGTTAGATGCTTTTGCCAAACGACAGCCCAGAGTTGCCAACGCTGACCAACTATACCTCGGTCGCGGCTTAGAAGTGATGTTAGATGTTGCCGAGGCCACCAGGGCGACTTGGCAAGATAATTTTATCGCCGTTGAACATTTATTAATTGGTTTAGTAGAAGACGAACGAGTCGGGCGCAGGTTGCTGACAAAAGGCGACGGCCCGCCAGGTCGCCCCGGTTACGATCGCAAACCCCCAGCCGGTACACTCGATCGACCAAAACTCGAAGAAGCCATCAAATCTTTCCGCGCCACTGCTAAAGCCCAAGAAAAAAATTCCGAAACGGGGAAAGGCAGCCGCAGCAGCGCTAAAGCCCAAGATCAAGATGGCGAAGCTAACTCCGACGCCCTCAGCAAGTACGGCCGCGATTTGACAGAAGCCGCCAAAGCCGGCAAACTCGACCCAGTAATCGGCCGCGACGAGGAAATCCGCCGCGTGGTACAAGTTCTTTCCCGCCGCCAAAAAAACAATCCGGTGTTAATTGGCGATCCCGGAGTCGGAAAAACTGCGATCGCCGAAGGTTTAGCCCAACGAATTGTCAACGGCGACGTACCCGAATCTTTGAAAAATCGCCAGCTATTTAGCCTCGACATGGGCAGTTTAATTGCTGGGGCAAAATTCCGGGGCGAATTTGAAGAACGATTGCGGTCTGTTCTGCGGGAAGTCATCGATTCCGACGGGCAAATTGTCCTATTTATTGACGAATTGCACACGGTTGTAGGCACTGGCGGCGGTGGCAGTTCCGGTTCGGGAATGGATGCGGGAAATTTGTTAAAACCCATGTTGGCCAGAGGCGAATTGCGCTGCATCGGCGCTACAACTCTCGACGAATTCCGCAAGAATATTGAAAAAGATCCTGCACTGGAACGCCGCTTTCAACAAGTATTTGTCGGCGAACCCAGCGTTGAAGATACTGTTTCCATTTTGCGCGGATTGAAAGACCGTTACGAACGCCACCACGGGGTAAAAATTACTGATTCGGCCCTGGTAGCTGCTGCAACTCTGTCTTTTCGCTATATTTCCGATCGCTTTTTGCCAGACAAGGCGATCGACCTTGTAGATGAAGCGGCCGCCCACTTGAAAATGGAGATTACCTCTAAACCTGTGGAATTGGAAGGCATTGACCGCCGGGTGATGCAGTTGGAAATGGAAAAATTGTCGATCGAAGGGGAAGGAAAAGGTGCTCTAGCCCCTGGGCTCGGCTTCCGCGTCGAACGCATCACCTCTGAGATTGACATTTTAAAAGTCAAGCAGGAAAAATTGTCCTCTCAGTGGTTGGGCGAAAAGCAGTTGTTGGATGCAATCAATAAATTGAAAGCAGAAGAAGACCAACTGCGAGTCCAAATCGAACAAGCAGAAAGGGCTTACGATTTGAATAAAGCCGCCCAGTTAAAGTACGGCAAGTTGGAAACTGCGGTGCGCGATCGCGAAGCCAAAGAAGCGGAACTTTTGAAACAGCAAGCTCAAGGTTCTTCCCTGCTGCGCGAAAAAGTTACTGAGGGCGATATTGCGGAAATTGTCGCTAAATGGACGGGCATTCCGGTTAACCGGTTGTTAGAGTCCGAACGCCAAAAATTGCTGCAATTGGAAAAACATTTGCACCAAAAAGTTATCGGTCAAGAGGAAGCTGTAACAGCCGTGGCGGCGGCAATTCGGCGCGCTAGGGCGGGTATGAAAGACCCCGGCAGACCGATCGGCTCTTTCTTGTTTATGGGCCCGACAGGCGTCGGAAAAACTGAGTTAGCGCGGGCGTTGGCGGAGTTTTTGTTTGACAGCGACGATGCGATCGTCCGCATCGATATGTCGGAATACATGGAGAAGCACAGCGTTTCTCGGTTGGTAGGAGCTCCTCCCGGATATGTCGGTTACGATGAAGGGGGACAACTTTCCGAAGCAGTGCGGAGACATCCTTATTCGGTAGTGCTGTTTGACGAAGTGGAAAAAGCGCACCCGGACGTATTTAACATTTTGCTGCAAGTGTTGGATGACGGCAGAATTACCGATTCTCAAGGTCGAGTGGTTGACTTTAGAAATACCGTAATTGTGATGACTAGCAATATCGGCAGCGATCACATTTTAGACGTGTTTACTAAGAAGGAAAAAACCGTCAAAAAACCTGCTAGCCGGAAGCAGGAAACGAAAGATTTGTCAAGTCAAAAGACAGATTATAAAGTGGCTGCAGACGGTACTGTTGAGGTGTCGGCCCAGCGAGTCGATGGTGATACTGTAACTAAGAGTGAAAACAAGACTGAGAACAAGAGTGAAAATGACAATTTATTGACTCAAGAACGGGAGACAGACCAAGAGTACGAACAGATGTTAAAACGGGTGATGGCAGCGCTGCGATCGCACTTCCGGCCCGAATTTCTCAATCGGGTGGACGAGATAATTTTGTTCCACACTTTGAGCAAGATCGAACTGCGGCAAATAGTCAGCATTCAAGTGAAGCGGATCGAGCGTTTGTTGGCAGAGCAAAAAATCACTTTGGAACTGTCCGATGCGGCGAAAAATCATATCACAGATGTTGGTTATGACCCGGTTTACGGCGCTCGTCCCTTGAAACGTGCCATCCAGCGGGAGCTAGAAAACCCGCTGGCTAACAAGATTCTGGAAAATGCGTTTGTGGAGGGTGATACAATTGCGATCGACTGTGAAAATAACTCTTTGCAATTTCGCAAAAAAGAGTCTCGCCCAGCGCTGACAGGTAACAGTTTGTAGTTGCCGAATAGTTGGGAACAGGCAAGATGCCTGTTCCACAAACCATCCATTTTCTTGTGGAACAGGCATCCTGCCTGTTATTGAAAATTAGGAACAGGCATCATGCCTGTTATTGAAAATGGTGAAACCTGTTACTTGATATCAAGAATTCGAGATGGTGCGGCTCGCATAGGCATCCATGCTGTAGGCGGGAACGCGAACGCGGTAATCAACTTCTGTTCCCGTCACTGATTTTGCCAGTTGTTCAAAAGACTCATCGTTCCAATTCCGCTCGTGGATAGGCTTTGACTGTTCGCCCAGGAAATATGCTTGAGTGCCAATTACTGAGGCTGCTACCCAACCGACGATTAAAAGAGCGATTACAATAGTCATTTTTACTTTTCCTTTAACTTTTGTTGCTTTATGTAAATAAATGTAACAAAAATTAGTAATAAACGTCAAGGTACTGTAATGTCGTGGCAACCGTCCGGCAGGTAGTAAATACCGCACCTAATCCTGAGTCTGTAGGGTGTGCTTAGTGTCAACAAGGGCTCGATCCCCCCTAGCTCCCCTTCATAAGAGCAGGGCGGTTTCATTCTCGGTAGGGGCAATCCCCCTGTGGTTGCCCCCATGTCCCAAACGCCTGTGAAATCGTCTGTGGGTGGGGGCGGGCACGGGGGCATCGCCCCTACAAAAGCCTGATTTTGGTGAGAATGAAACCGCCCCCCTTAATAAGAGGGGGGGACAAGAGTGTTCTCAAAGTCAACCCCTACTCCCCTTATCAAGGGGGATTTAGGGGGATCTAGACTGGGCTACCAGCGAGAGATACAGAGGGGTTTCAGGCTTAAGTTGACACGCCTTGGTAGGGTGGGCACCGCGCATCGGTAGCTAGCACAGTACCCGGATTGTGAACTGTATCCGAAATAGCAAAACAGATTGTTGAGAGTTTATAGTTAAGAAATTATAAGTTTTGCGTTAATAAATTACGATTAAAAGTCTGCCGCTGGCATGAGGAATAGCGGCCAAATTATGAGTTATGATTTATCAGTTTGGATTGGAACTAACAAATCCCAATTACCAAATTTTAAGTACAAATTACTAATTACCAATCATCGCTACAAATCATGCCAAACTCAATGTTAAATAACGACCCGTTGTGGTTCAAAGACGCGATTATTTACGAAGTACCAGTTCGCGCTTTTGCAGACAGCAATGCAGACGGGATCGGCGACTTTAGAGGACTGACAGAAAAACTGGATTACCTGCAAAACTTGGGAGTAACAGCAATTTGGGTACTGCCATTTTTTCCGTCGCCGCTCCGAGACGACGGCTACGATACATCTCACTATACTACCGTCAACCCGATTTACGGCACATTAGAGGACTTTAAAGACCTTTTAGAAGCAGCGCACCAGCGGGGAATTCGCGTCATTATTGAGTTAATTGTCAACCACACTTCCGACCAGCACGCTTGGTTTCAGCGAGCACGCCGCGCCCCAAAAGGCAGTAACGAAAGAGATTTTTATGTGTGGAGCGACACGCCGGAAAAATATCAAGATGCTCGGATTATTTTCCAAGATTTTGAAACATCTAATTGGGCTTGGGATGCGGTAGCAAAAGCTTATTACTGGCACCGTTTTTATTCCCACCAACCCGATTTGAATTACGACAATCCGGCCGTCCGCCAAGCCATCTTAGATGTGGTAGATTTCTGGTTGGCACTGGGAGTAGACGGACTGCGAATGGATGCGGTGCCTTACCTGTACGAGCGCGAAGGTACTAACTGCGAAAACCTGCCAGAAACTCACGTATTCCTGAAGCAATTGCGGAAGCACGTAGATGAGAATTTCCCGAACCGGATGCTGCTGGCTGAGGCGAATCAGTGGCCGGAGGATGCAGTTCAATATTACGCTGCCGGCGATGAATGTCACATGAACTTTCATTTTCCGCTGATGCCGCGTTTATTTATGGCTTTGTATATGGAAGATAGCTTCCCAATTAGCGATATTCTCCAGCAAACTCCGCAGATTCCCAATAACTGTCAGTGGGCATTGTTTTTGCGGAATCACGATGAATTGACGCTGGAAATGGTGAGTGATGAAGACCGAGATTATATGTATCGGGTTTACGCTCAAGACACTCAGGCTAGAATTAATTTGGGCATCCGCCGCCGCTTGGCTCCTTTGATGGGAAATAACCGCCGCCGCATCGAGTTGATGAATGCTTTGCTGCTGTCTCTTCCGGGTACGCCGGTGCTTTACTACGGCGATGAAATTGGCATGGGAGACAATATCTATTTGGGCGATCGCAACGGGGTGAGAACTCCGATGCAGTGGAGTGGCGATCGCAATGCCGGTTTTAGCCGCGCGAACCCGCAGCGGCTGTACGCACCGCCAATTGTTGACCCTGAATATCACTACGAATCTGTTAACGTGGACGCGCAGCGGGCGAATCCGAGTTCTCTTTGGTGGTGGATGAAACGCCTGATTGCAATTAGGCAGCGCTTCCAAGCATTCGGCCGCGGAACTTGCGAGTTTCTGTACCCGGAAAACCGCAAAGTTTTAGCTTTTGTACGGACTTATCAAGACGAACACATCCTCGTAGTGGCTAATTTGTCACGCTTCGTCCAGACGGCAGAATTAGACCTTGGGCCCTTTAAAGGTGCTGTTCCGGTGGAGATTTTCGGTCGCACTGAGTTTCCTGCCGTTGGGGAGCAGCCTTACTTTTTGAGCTTGAGCCCTCACACTTTTTACTGGTTTACTCTTACTGCTAAACACGAAGATTTTTCGTTGCACGGTCATCCTACAGACTTGCCGAGTTTGGCGGTGATAGGCAATTGGAAAACAGCTTTTGCTACAAGTCAGTTAAGCGATATGCTGCTTAATCTTTTGCCGGGATACCTGCGGCGCAATCGCTGGTTTAGCGGTACAGACAGGACAATTCAATCATTAGAAATAAGTGATGTTGTACCGGTTGAATGTAAAGATAGTGCGGGGGAGCAATCTCAAGTTTACATTCTGTTCTTGCAGTTGAATTATACTGAAGGTATGCCGGAAACTTACGTTTTGCCTTTAGGGTGGGAAGAGATTAAAGGCGATGTGGACGATCGGGCGATCGCGCGCCTGCAATTCCCAGAAACCAACAAGGAAGTCGGGGTACTATTTGATGCTGCTGGGGACAAAGGTTTTCTGAGTGCGCTGCTGGGGACGATCGCCAATTCTCGCAGTTACAGAGGTGTTGCAGGTCAACTGCTAGGAATTGCCGACAGTGCATTCAAATCAGAAGAAGAGTTAGCGCAGCTCGAACCTCACCTGTTCAAAAAAGAACAAAGCAATACATCCGCAGGTTACGGCGACCGCTTCGTCCTGAAAATATTGCGAAAAATCGAGGAAGGAATTAACCCCGAATTAGAAATCGGACGCTTTTTAACAGAGGGCAACTCGATCCAACACTACGCTCCAATTGCCGGAGCATTGGAATATCACACACCAGCAAAACAAGTCCTTACAGTCGGAATCCTACAAAAATTAATCCCCGACAGCGTAGATGCTTGGTCTTATACATTAGACACACTGCGCGACTATTTCGAGCAAGTAATGACAGTAGAAGCAAAGCATTCCGGCGAGAATTTATCTACTGCCCCCGAAAATTATTTGCCGAACGCTTTGACCGGACAAACCCAGCGGCAGCAAAACTCGCTAGTAGCCGATTTATCCCTAGAAATTCCGGCATTAGCTCGCGAACTCATCGGCTCTTACTTAGCATCAGCGGAACTTTTAGGTAAGCGGACAGCCGAACTTCACCTCGCTTTAGCTGCTGACACAGAAAATCCCGCTTTTGCCCCAGAAAGCTTCACCTCCTTTTACCAGCGTTCCATCTATCAATACATGAGAAATGTGGCCGGAAGAACTTTGCTGGATCTGAAAAAACGGATGTCCAAACTGCCGCCAGAAATACAAAAATCGGCGCAAAAGCTGCTCAACCGCGAAGATTTGCTCATGGAACGTTTCAAGTCTATTTTGAACTTGAGAATCACGGCCGATAGAATTCGCTGTCACGGGGACTTTCATTTCGGGCAAGTTCTTTATACAGGCAAAGACTTCGTAATTATTGATTTCGGAGGAGAACGCGATCGGCCCTTAAGCGAGCGGCGGATGAAGAGGTCGCCTCTGCGAGATGTTGCAGGAATGCTGCAATCTATAAGTTACGCTGTTACTTTGGCACTCCGCAATGAAGTAGAAAGCGGCATGATTCGCCCTGAAAATCTCCCGGAGATGCAGCAGTGGGCGAACGTTTGGCACCGCTGGGTCAGCCTCACTTTTGTTAAGAGCTATTTGGCAACAGCAGCCGATGCAGATTTCTTGCCCAAATCTATACCGGAACTACAAGTTTTGCTAGATGCTTACATTTTGGAAAAAGCGGTTGGCGAGCTAGCCTACGAACTTAATTACCGCTTGGATTGGGCGCACATTCCGCTTCAGCGGATTGTAGAATTGCTGAATTTATAAGGGCGGGTTTATCTATACTCGTTAGGGTGCGTGACTTTCTAGTTACTCAATTAACAGCGAGATGCTGGAGAGTCACGCACCTTACATGAACCAAATCTGCTTTGATAAACCTTTTATGGGGGAAGAGAATTCGCTCCTCTACAAACTTCCGTCCCTCTCTAAGAGACTAAAAAAAAAGATGGTTGAACACCGATTTCGTATTACTTAAAATAAAGAGCTGCTTGATACAAAACTTGTTCTTGATGGGTTAACAAAGTGCAGTCAGAAAGCGGGTAAGCCACACAAGTAACAGCGTAGCCAGCTTGCAATTCTGACGGCTTCAAAAACTTTTGTTCGCTTTGGTCAATTTCACCGCTCAGCAGTTTGACGACGCAAGCAGAACACTCTCCTTGCTTGCATCCATTCGGCAAGCGGATGCCGGCATCTTCTGCCATATCTAAGATATACTGGTCGTCTGGTACTGCGATCGTGCGATCAAGCGCGAGAGCCTCATTCACCAACCGAACTTGATAAACTGCCATTTTTTCCTTCTTCCTCGCAAAAGGGCGGGTTTACGATGCTGTTAGTCCTACCAAATATTTCGGGTAAAACCCGCCCCTACAACTAGAAAGGGCGGATTTATATCGTGTATATCTAGACAAGTGCTTCTTGATAATCGAGATTTTCATCTAGATAAATAGCCCGAATATCCTCCGGCAAGTTTGATTCTAAACTTTGATATCCTTTTTGCAGCAAAGCCTTTACCTGAGCCGGCGAAATAGCTTCGCCTTCTGCTTGCAAATAAGCTGCAATTCGAGTTTCGCTCCAGCGGAAAGTCTGAGCCATCAACACCACTAAACGCGGCAGCGGCGCTAACAATTCTAAGGCTTGTTTGACGTAACACCATAGGGGAGGCGGAGCCGATTGCAAAGAGTAGTGAATCGACTCAACAGGGGGCAATTCAGCTTGATTTATGCAGACTGCGGTGACATTAATCAGCCAGTTTTGGAGACTGAGATTCCCGCCATCAGACTCTTGGATTTCGCGGCGCAAATCGAGGCCTCGGAGTTCGTGATAGATGTGCAGCCAAGTGTGGGCAAACAGGTAATCGCCTTGTACGGGCGATCGCACGGAATGGCGAATCAGGGAGTGTACAATTTGAGCATAGCGGCAAAAAATTGCCGTGAAGAACCTACCTTGATCGGGATGGTTTTGAAACAGAGTCAATAATTCCTGATCACTGTGGTGAAACAGGGATTTGACCACAGGATGGTTGAGTTCTGAAAAATTAGGTGTTTGCACAATTGTTCTGGAAAGGTTTTGGGAATAAATGCTGGTGCAGCCCGATTCTACACGATTTGTCGCTCGATGTTCCAGAGTTGAGGGTGATTTTGTCGGGGCGATGTGCGATGGATCTCATTAGTTTTCACCTCTACAGGACTAACTCCGATGTCATCCAGGGCTAAGCGCGAAGGAGCTCCGAGATTCTTTGCGCTTAGCTTGTGAATGACAATTTACCGTTCGCAATGCGTAAGTCCTACTCTAGATGACCCAGTTGGGTGAATTTCTAAAAAGCTAGCGACTTCGCAGTAAACTTGACAGAAGACACAGCAAAGGCGAGGTCCGCCATCAGGAGACAAAACGCAGTGAAACAGTTAAGTTTATTCCCAGAAGCAGAGATCATGGCGAGTCCTGCGGAAACTGCCAATTGTGCTGAACGCGATCGCATCGAAGCAAAATTTGCGCCGTACATGAGTGAAGAACTGCGACTGGGACAACTCGTATCCTACGCAGGCAACAAAAGCTTGCCAGTTCTCCGCCTCTTCCGCTACAAAGAAGCATTTTCCTTTGCTTTAGTCAAGCAATTTATTCACCGTTTTGGATTAACAGAAAAGGATTATTTATTTGAGCCTTTCTGCGGCATGGGGACAACTTTATTTACAGCTATGCAGCACAATGTCCCCGCATTAGGAATAGATAGACTGCCAATAGCTACCTTTATTGCTGGGACGCTACCCCTTTTCTGTTCAGTAGAACCCCAAACTCTGCGAAAAACTTTTGCCGAACTCAAAGCTAAGGCAGACAAAGCAGAACCCGCTGAGGTGGCAATGGATGTCAAGATTATGCAAGTCGCTTTTCCAGAAGCAACGCTGCTCAAATTGCGCCAGTGGAAAAGCGCTATTGAAAGTTTATCTTCACCCTTGCGAGAAATTTTTCAACTGCTGTTTTTGGCTATTTTAGAGCCTTGCAGCTACACGGCAAAAGACGGTCAATTTTTACGCATGAAACAGGATAAGTTAATTCCAGATCCTGGGGAAATGCTGCAACAGAAAGTATATGAAGCTGAAGAAGATATTCTATCCTTAAGGTGTTTGTGGGGGCAAAAGAAATCCGCGCCACTTCCCGCAGTTCAGTTAGGTGATACTCGGAATTTGAGCAATGTGAATTTTGAGACACAACCCACAGCTTTGATTACATCTCCACCCTATCCTAACCGTTACGACTACACCCGCACCTATTCGCTGGAACTGTGCTTTAACTTTGTCAAGAACTTTGAGGAGTTAAAGGAGTTGAGGTTTGGGATTTTGCGATCGCACATCGAATCAAAAATTGATGCTTTTGACAAACCGCCAAATCCTGTAATCGCCGAAGTTGTAGACATACTCCGACAGCAAGGGAAAGCATTAAATAATCCCCGCATTCCTGATATGTTGACAGCCTATTTTGTGGATATGCAAAAAGCTATTTGCGAATGGGCCAAAATTCTAGCTCCCGGTGCAAAAGTAGCGGTAGTTGTGGATAACGTGCGTTTTGCCAGCGAGATAGTCCCAGTCGATTTAGTGCTTTCAGAAATGGCCCAAGAGCTGGGTTTTCGAGTAGAGCAAGTAATTGTTGCCCGCTACAAAGGTAACAGTTCCCAGCAGATGGGTAAATATGGTCGAATTCCTGTCCGCGAGAGCGTGCTCATTTGGCATAAAGAATAGGTGACTGTAATGGCATCATCGAATAGGCGCGAAGCTTGGTTGCTCGATCAGTTGTCCAAGAGTGAGTTTTTTCACCAAAAACTGCACGAATGGGGAATGTTGGAGACAGCCTCTCAAATTGAACAGGTAAAAGGGGAAACACTGCCGTGGGAATGCGATAATCTGGGCATTTCTCAAAAAGCTTGGAATAAGGTAATTCACCGCGGCATCAAGCCCGTGATTGTCTTTGCTCACCCCCAGGTTTTGATTAGTGTATCTTGTGCTGTAGGCTACTACAGAATGTTAGCAATGGTTTCCCAAAAATCAATGAAGCAAGTTGGACTGTCAAGCATTCGCTATGAGCAAGGCAAAGGTTTCCCTGATGAGTTGGTGGCTGGGAATATAGCTCAGCACTTAAATAAAATCATTAGCCATTTAGTTGAAACTGATGAACAGATAGACGCTCGCGAATTTGATTTATGGCGTGGAATGGCTGCTGGTTCGCAAGCTCAGGGTTCCTGGCAGAATGCGAAGGGGAGCAAAGTCGAAATTCTCATAAAAGCTATGGTGCAGTTGAGATTGCGTGAGGAAGACTGGATTTCTAATGAAACAGGTAACTCTGACGAAAAAGTTATGCAACTGAAAGATGGGCGGAGAATCGTATTTGCCAGCGAACCTGACATTGGAGTTTACAGAAATGAACAGATTCTAGTCGCAGTTGAAATTAAAGGAGGCATAGATACTGCTGGCGTTTTGGAGCGGTTTGGAGCAACGCTCAAAAGCTTGAGTCGAGCTAAAGAAGTTAATTCGGAATCAACAACGATTCTTATCTTACCGGGTGTTTCTGTTACTACACGAGCCATATCTGCTCTCAATGCGGCCCAGAATGTTGTCAATTATTGGTTCATTTTGGAAGAATTAGTAGAGCAAGATCGCAAAAAAGAAGAACTGTTCAGGTTACTCGGTTTGTGAAACCGTCCACTATGTTAGGACAGTCAATACGCTCTGGCAAGCTTTTGACTGTAAATTCGCATTGCCGAGTGGTTGTTAGGATGCGATCGCGCCCGGTATTACTGCTGTTGAATTGCCATGCAAAAATGTGCGATCGCATCAATAGTTTAGTTCTCAATTACTGTTTAAACAAAACGCCATATCCTCCGCCCCCAGGAGTCTCAATGACAAACACATCCCCCGACTGCATTTCCACAATCGCCGTACTCCCCAAATCCTCAACCTTTCCATCAACCATTTCGACATAATTCCGTCCAACTTTCCCCGCTTCACCCCCATTCAAACCGCAAGGAGAAATCACCCGTCGCCCCGATAAAATTCCCGCCGTCATCGCCTCCCGAAACCGCACTCGCCGCACAACTCCATTACCGCCACGATGAGATCCATTCCCCCCACTATTAGCCCGAATTGCAAAACTTTCTAACAACACCGGGAACCGCCATTCTAATACTTCTGGGTCAGTTAAACGCGAATTAGTCATGTGAGTTTGAACCGCATCCGTACCACCAAAACTTGCACCAGCGCCCGAACCGCCGCAAATAGTTTCATAATATTGATAGCGCTGATTTCCAAAGGTAAAATTATTCATAGTTCCCTGAGAAGCCGCCATCACTCCCAACGCACAATACAAAGCATCGGTAATATTCTGCGATGTTTCCACATTTCCGGCAACTACCGCCGCTGGATAGCGAGGATTCAGCATACAGCCTTCGGGATTGATGATTTCGAGAGGTTTCAAACAGCCCGCATTTAAAGGAATATCGTCATCTACTAATGTGCGGAAAACATACAAAACAGCGGCTTTGCACACCGCAGCGGGAGCATTAAAATTGTTGGATTGTTGAGCAGAAGTGCCCGTAAAATCTATTTTTGCACTGCGCGCAGATTTGTTAATTGTAATCGCTACCTTAATTTGTCCGCCACTATCCATCGGATAAGTAAAGTCGCCATCTTGCAAAACATCAATTACCCTGCGTACCGACTCTTCCGCATTGTCTTGTACGAAGCCCATATAAGCTTGCACAGTCTCTAATCCATAATGCTCTACCCTCTTGAGAAGTTCTTCTGCGCCGCGCTTGTTAGCAGCAATTTGTGCTTGCAAATCTGCTATATTTTGAGCGGAATTGCGAACAGGAAAATTACCCGCTGTCAGAATTTCTAGTAATTCTTTTTCTCGAAAATTGCCCTCGCTTACTAACAGGAAATTGTCAAGCAATACACCTTCTTCAGTTACTGTTGTACTGTTAGGAGGCATGGAACCGGGAGTGATGCCGCCGATGTCGGCGTGGTGTCCCCGCGAGGCAACATAAAACAAAGGAAGGGAGGAATCATGAGCAAATACTGGAGTAATAACGGTGATATCTGGTAAATGCGTGCCGCCGTTGTAGGGATTGTTAGAAACATAAACATCGCCCGGTTGAATCGCATTGCCTTGTGCTAAAATTAAAGCTTCAACGCTTTCGCTCATCGAGCCTAGATGTACGGGAATGTGCGGCGCGTTGGCAACTAATTGCCCGTTTTTGTCGAAAATTGCACAGGAAAAGTCGAGACGTTCTTTGATGTTGACTGAGGAACTTGTGTTTTGCAATGTGACGCCCATTTGTTCGGCGATCGCCCGAAACAAATTATTAAAAATTTCCAGCAAAACCGGATCTGATTTAGCCGCAGATAAACCCGAAGGAACGCGGATATTATCTGCGTCCATCTGCGTGCATCTGCGGTTCAAAATTAAATCGTTATTTTCGGTGATTTCCCCTTCCCAGCCCGGTTCTATGATATTAGTTCCCGTTGCTTCAACAATCATAGCAGGGCCCTCTATGCAGTCGCCCGATCGCAAATCGTCTCTCTGATAAACAGGCGTTGCCCGCCACCCGCCAGCAACATACATTTGCACCGTTGAAATTGGTTGCACAGGCAAGATGCCCGTGCCACAAGAGGGGGAAATTGTGGAGGCTTCCGGCACATCCATTGTCGGCAAAAGTGGTTGCACAGGCAAGATGCCTGTGCCACAAGAGGGGGAAATTTGGGATGCTTCCGGCACATCCATTGTCGGCAAAAGTGGTTGCACAGGCAAGATGCCTGTGCCACAAGAAGGGGAAATTGTGGATGCTTCCGGCACATCCATTGTCTGCAAAAGTGGTTGCACAGGCAAGATGCCTGTGCCACAAGAGGGGGAAATTGTGGATGCTTCCGGCACATCCATTCTTTCTACAACTTCCACCGAAACCGCTTCCACAATCAGCGGTTTTTCTGGCATAATAAAACTGTAACGCTGTCGGTGGGCTGCTTCAAATTCAGCTTGCATCGCCTCAATATTGTCAGCAAAATTGACCGCCAAAACCGAGTCACTTCCCTGATATTTTAAGTGCAACTTGCTAACAACTAAAACCTCTGACTCATTCTCTGTGTTCTCTGCGCCTCTGCGGTTCAATTCCCTCTTTCCCTCAGCCTCCAATTCGGTTAAAATATAATGTAAATCAGGTAATAATTCTGCATTTAATTGTTGCTCGATCGCCCTTTCGCGAATAGCCCGCACATCAGCCAAACCCATACCGTAAGCGGACAACACACCCGCATAAGGGTGAATAAATACCCGTTTCATCCCCAAAGCATCGGCGATCGCACAAGCGTGTTGACCGCCCGCACCGCCGAAACAGCACAATGTATACTCAGAAACATCGTAACCGCGCTGAAGCGAGATTTTTTTGACAGCATTTGCCATCTTTTCCACAGCGATCGCCAAAAAACCCTCCGCCACCTCTTGGGCCGTCCTCTCGCCCCCAATTTCCCCCGCTAATTGCACAAATTTTTGCCGTACTACGTCAGGGGCGATCGGCAAATCTCCATTCAATCCAAATACTTTCGGGAAAAAATCCGGTTGAATTTTCCCCAACATCACATTGCAATCAGTCACCGTCAAGGGGCCGCCTTTGCGATAGCAAGCAGGCCCAGGACTGGCCCCTGCAGACTCCGGCCCGACGCGGTAGCGAGTCCCGTCAAAAAAGACAATTGAACCGCCGCCGGCTGCTACAGTGTGAATTGCCATCACGGGCGATCGCAATCTCACCCCAGCAATTTCCGTCTCAAATTCGCGTTCGTATTCGCCGTTAAAATGGGCAACATCTGTCGAAGTTCCGCCCATATCAAAGGTAATAATTTTATCAAAACCTGCCTTTTTGCTGGTTTGAACTGCACCGACAATTCCCCCAGCAGGCCCGGATAAAATACTGTTTTTTCCTTGAAATTGTGCCGCGTCCACTAAGCCGCCATTCGACTGCATGAACATTAATTTGGGGGGCGGGCACGGGGAGGAGGATGAGGGCGGGCACGGGGAGGGCGGGCACGGGGAGGAAGAGGGCGGGCACGGGGGCACCGCCCCTACAGATAATTGACTGGTTACTTGTTCGACGTATCGACGTAAAATCGGAGATAAATAAGCATCGACAACCGCAGTATCTCCCCGCGAAACTAATTTCATCAGCGGGCTAACTTCGTGAGATACTGAAATTTGAGTAAAGCCAATTTCTCGGGCTATTTTAGCAACTTGTTTTTCGTGTTCCGAGTAGCGGTAGCCGTGCATGAATACGATCGCACAACTGCGAATTCCCTCATCGTATGCTTGCTGCAAAGACGCGATAAACTCGGGATTGACAGCAGTTAACTCCTCACCTTGAGCGCTGTAGCGTTCTGCAACTTCAATAACTCGATCGTACAGCATCTCGGGCAAAACAATGTGACGCGCGAAAATATTCGGGCGGTTTTGATAGCCAATTCTCAGCGCATCGCCGAAACCTTTAGTAATTAACAGAATTGTGCGATCGCCCTTTCGTTCCAGTAAAGCATTTGTCGCCACCGTCGTCCCCATTTTAATCGCTTCAATTTGTGCAGCGGGTATGGGGACATCTGCGGCAATTCCCAAAATGTCGCGAATTCCTTGCACTGCTGCGTCTGTGTAGCGTTCCGGGTTTTCCGACAGCAGCTTGTGAATAACTAACTTACCGTCGGGACTCTGGGCGACAATATCGGTAAAAGTGCCACCGCGATCGATCCAGAATTGCCAGCGAGTGCGATCGGAAAAATCAGCATTCATATCTTTTTCCTGAGTTTTGTTGTTTGACTGATTCCGAATTATTCAACAAAATTATCGGAAAGTCAATTCATAAATTTCATAAAATTCAGAACCTCAGACTCATAAAACTCATATCTGTTTCTCTCTCATCTTCTTTCTTATTCCTTCGCGCCCTTCGCGCCTTCGCGGTTCGTTAAAATAAAACTGCTATATATATCGAATAGCCTCAACCAATCCCTGACAAACACCAGCCAGAAAATCCAAATCCAAAGTCTCAATCCTATCGCTTTCTCGATGATAATGCGGATTTCGCATATTAGCAGTATCAGTCACCATAATAGCCGGATAACCATTATCCCAAAAAGGAACATGATCGCTGCGGCGAGTATCCGGCACAATTAAACCTCGATTCGGCACCGGCAGCCACTCGCAGGGCTGACCAGACTTGCGAATTTTCCCACTCAAATTAATCAAATCGGGAACCGTCCGCAAAGTGCCAATTAAAGCAATAAAATTGCCACTATTTGGATAAAAATATTTCAAGCCAGCCGGATAGCTTTGAGAATTAGGATTATGGTTGCAATAACCCACCATTTCCAAAGAAATCATTAACCGGATTGACTCTTGCTGTTGCTTGTATTTAGCTGCATGATGACTGCTTCCCAAATAACCGTATTCTTCCATATCAAAGGCGACTAATTGCACTGGATATTTGAGCGGCCCAGATGCGATATCCCTTGCGAGTTCCAGCAAAACAGCAACACCAGTAGCATTATCATCGGCCCCAGGCGATCCGGGTACAGTATCGTAATGAGCACCAATTACGATCGGCGGCAACCGCTTCTTACTCGCCTGATCGAAGGGGGGTAAATCCAAGATAAAATTGTGATGAATTCGGCCGCGCACGGAAAAATCGTCAATTTCTACAGTTCCCCACTGTGCCAACTGTTCGCGGATGTATTGCTGGGCATAAAAATGCCCTTCGGATGCGAGGTATGGGTTGCGATCGCGTACAATTTGAATCAGATGGCTGTGCAAGCGTTCTTTGAGATTCATGCGATCGGAGATACAATGAGTACACTAAGATTATATGGGATTGAATTATGATTGGAGAAGTCAGAATCGAAAATTATAAGTCCATTCAAAAGCTGAAGCTAGAATTAGGACGAGTCACCGTATTGATTGGTGAAAATGGCTGTGGCAAAAGCAATATCCTAGAGGCGATCGCCCTTGCTTCTGCTGCGGCAGATGATAAGCTGGATAACGAGTTTTTAGCTTCTCGGGGCATCAGAGTGACAGAACCTCAATTTATGCGATCGGCTTTTGAAAAGGAAAATTTAGATAAAGATATCAGCATTGAAATTAGAGGAAATAATGACACAATAAAAATAAGCTTTATTTTAAATAACGATAATACACCCTATGGTCGATGGAGAAATCATTTTTACTATGGGGTTTCAGAATACGAACGGAATTTAGAAAAAGCATATAGGCAGCTTCCTGCTTGGGAATATAATAGTTTTTTAGACAGCCGAAATGAACAATATCAATCTAGCCGCAAAACAAATATCAGAACACTTAAAATACAGCAATTTATCATTTACTCTCCTGAAAATATCGCCTTACGTACTTTTGAAAAAGAAGGGCAAATTCAACCATTAGGGATTAATGGAGAAGGCTTGTTTAAACTATTAAAAGTTTTGAATTCAGATAACCAGGAGCAGCTTAATGAAATCAATAAAAAACTGCAATTGATAGATTGGTTTCAAGATTTTGAAGCTCCTCCCAATTTATCAAGTATTCAAAACTCTCTCCAAATTAAAGATAGATACTTAGATCCAGGTTTAGCTTACTTCGATCAAAGAAGTTCTAATGAAGGCTTTTTATTCTTGCTTTTTTACTTCGCTTTATTTATTAGCGATATCACGCCTAAATTTTTTGCAATAGATAACATTGACGCTTCTCTCAACCCCAGATTATGCCGCCGATTAATCCAAGAATTAGTCGAATTAGCAAAAAAACACGACAAACAAGTAATTTTTACCACTCACAACCCGGCAGTTTTGGACGGTTTGGATTTAGATGATGACGAACAGCGACTGTTTGTGATTTCCCGCAACCAATTAGGTTACACTAAAGCTAGACGCATTCTCAAACCTAAACCTCTAGAGGGACAAGAACCTGTAAAATTATCCGAGGCGTTTTTGAGGGGCTATATCGGAGGGCTTCCTAAAAATTTTTAATATGATTAGTTTTGGATTAATTACTGAGGGATTGACTGACCAGATTGTGATTGAAAATATTTTAGCAGGATATTTCAAGAATCCCGATCTAGATATTAGACCGCTTCAACCAGAAAGAGATAAAGACAATGAGAATAAATCCACATACGGCGGCTGGACTCTAGTTTTTGATTATTGTAAGTCAAGAGATTTTCAAGAAGCATTGCAATTTATTGACTATATCATTATTCAGATAGATACGGATGTTTCAGAAGATTATGGTGTAGCAAAACAAGATGAAAACGGTGAATTTACTCCTCAGCAGTTCATTGAAAAAGTTATTGAAAAGTTTAGAGATGCGATCGGCGATGATTTTTACAGCAGATATCAACAACAAATTATATTTGCCATCTCCGTACATTCTATTGAGTGTTGGTTGCTGCCCCTGTATTATACAGACAAGAAGAAACAAGCTAAAGTTAAGAACTGCCTCGATACTTTTAATCAGGAACTTACGAAAAAACACAAGTTTACGATCGACGCTAATGCTAAAAATCCTGAATATTATCGAATAATTTCAAAACCATATCGCAAGCATAAAATTTTGATGAAGCATTACTCAGAAAATCCCAGTTTAAAAACTTTTATAGAAGAGATTCAAAGCAGAGACATTAAGATTGGTGGTGAAGAGGATTGGTAAGGAAGCAAGTTATTATGTCATATAATAGAAACATAGTTATCGGAGATTACCATGCAAGCATACAAACTTAGAGGTAAAATCGATGCAACTGGCAACTTGGTAGTTGTGGAACCTGTGAATATGCCGCCGGGAGATGTAGAAATCATCGTCTTGCAGCTACCTGATACGGTTAAACAAGCCAGCGCGTCAGAAAATGCGATCGCACCTGAAGAACCTCAAAAAAAGTTTAAAACTAACGTGAAGGCATTTCAAGGTTTATTCGATCGAGATGCTGTACCGGAACCGCTGGATTTTGACGATCCAGACAAACAAGCAAAATGGGAATATTTAAAGGAAAAACATAACTTGTGAAAATCCTGATAGACACCAATATAATAGTAGATGTTGCGATCGAACGAGAACCTTTCTTTGCTGAGAGCGATCGCATTTTAACTTTTGTGGAAGAAGCAAAAATTTAAGGCTATATTTCAGCCTCAACTTTTAGCGACCTTTACTATATTATCCGCAGAGACAGAGGCCGCGATTGGACGCTGGATTTTTTGCGGCAGTTAGCCACATTTTGTCAAGTAGCAACAGTAGATAACTCTGTTATTTCAATGGCATTAACTTGCAACTTCAAGGATTTTGAAGATGCGATTCAGTACAGCACTGCTGTCATCAATCTAATTGATGCCATTGTCACCCGCAACCCGCGAGATTTTCCGGTTACTACTCCTAGGATTGTAACTCCAAATCAGTTAATTCAAGAATTAACCAATTCTCCCTAAATTTCTTAAAGCGCTAAACTTCTGATTCCAATTCGCTAACCCGCAACTGCACGGGTAATTCTACAGAATTCAACTCTGACGACTCTAATAATCCTGTTGCTTCAACTTCTGCACTCGCTTCACCGTGCCGCATTTTCTTCAATTTATCACCCAAAGTATCCCGCTGATTAATCAAATAAATACTCACCAAAGTCAGCCCAACTCCCATCGATTGTAGCGGATTGAGCACTTCGCCCAAAAACAAATTGCCGAACAGCAAAGCAAATACAGGCGTAAGAAAGGTAAGAGAACTTAAACTTGTTAGACTGCCACTCGAAGCAAAATAAAAGAATAAACCGTAGGCGATCGCACTTCCGAACACAGTAGAATAAGCTAACGCCATCCAGCCGGAAAAATCGATATTCACAAACTGCTCAGACTCAGTGGCCGCCGAAATTGCCAACAGCGGCAAACCGCCCAAAATCATGTGCCAACCAGTCGCCACCACCGGGTCAACATAACGGCAAACCCAGCGCACCAAAACCGTACCCACAGCCATCGACAAAGCAGCCAACAGCATCAACCATTCTCCACCCTGAAACAACTGTTCGATACCCCCAGAAACCTGCCTGTTTTCAGGATGAAAAAGCCCCAAAATCCAGCCATCGGGCAACCCGATCAAACTGATGCCCGCAACGCCAATAACTAATCCCAACCAGCCCCAAAAACCTATTTTTTCTTGAAACAGCCACAAACACAAAATCGCCACAGCTAGCGGTTGAGAGTCAATCATCACCGAACCCAAACCCGCACCGGTTCTCGCCAAACCTTCGGCTAAAAAGCCTTGAAACAAAGTAGCGTCAACCAAAGCAAACAGCGAAATCCACAGCCAAGCTTTCCAACCCTGCGGCTGTGGCTTTCCCATGAATGCCGCCGCCAGCAGCACCAACACGCCCGCAGGTACTAAACGCACGAATGCCACAAACAGCGGCGTTGTGTGTGGCATCACCCCCTTCATCGCTACCATCGCGGTTCCCCACAGGAAAAACGGCGCAATTAGCAACAGCGGGGCAAAAGGCAGTTTTGAATCGGTAAGCTTTAGCTGCATGGCGGAGACTCCAGATAATTGATGAGATTGATTCTCGTGGGGATGATGTAGTTTTGTTAAGCAATTTTTACAATTATATATTGGTGTTGAGTTAAATGCGATCGCACAAATCTCGGCCATTAGGAACAGGCAAGATGCCTGTTCCACAAAATCAAGGTGGAACAGGCATCTTGCCTGTTGCCAACAATCTGGAACGGGCAAGATGCCCGTTGCACAAAATCAAGGTGGAACAGGCATCTTGCCTGTTGCCAACAATCTGGAACGGGCAAGATGCCCGTTCCACAATCAAGCAATTTCTTGTGGAACAGGCATCTTGCCTGTTGCTAAATGGCACAACATCTACCCCGATGAATAAGGCACACTAGAAGTTAGCTACAAAATTTCACCTTGCCTGTACACTGCCCATGATTTGGCCATTCAAGCCCCGCTACCGCAAACAAATCGCCCGTATCGAAATCACCGGAGCCATTGCCGGAGAAACCCGTAAACGAGTGCTAGAAGCTCTCAAAACCGTTGAAGAACGCAAATTTCCCGCCTTGCTGCTGCGGATAGACAGCCCCGGCGGCACTGTCGGCGATTCCCAGGAAATTTACAGCGCGCTCAAGCGTTTGCGCGAAAAAGTCAAAATTGTTGCCAGTTTTGGCAATATTTCAGCTTCTGGTGGAGTTTACATCGGCATGGGAGCCGAACATATCGTTGCTAATCCCGGTACAATTACCGGCAGCATTGGCGTGATTATCCGGGGTAACAATTTAGAACGGCTGTTAGAAAAAGTAGGCGTTTCTTTTCAGGTGATTAAATCGGGGCCGTATAAAGATATCTTGGCATTCGATCGCGAATTGACCGATCCTGAACAGCAAATTCTGCAAGATTTGATCGACACCAGCTACCAGCAATTCGTGGAAACCGTTGCGGAAGCCCGGAACTTGGCTGTTGAAAAAGTGAAAAGTTTTGCCGACGGTCGCGTTTTTACTGGTCAGCAAGCCTTAGAATTGGGTTTGGTCGATCGACTGGGAACAGAAGAGGACGCTCGCCGCCTTGCCGCCGAACTCGCAGGCCTCGACCCGGAAAAAACCGAGTCTTGCACGCTAGAAAAACAAAAACCTTTCCTAAATCGTGTCTTGGGGAGTAGTCTGGATATATCCGGGCTTTCAGCTTACAATAATTTGCTGGAATTCGAGCTTTCTACTAGCGGTTTGCCGCTGTGGATGTATCGCCCGTGATTAAATAGTCAGTTGGCAGTGGACAGTAGTCAGTTGGCAGTGGTAATTGGTAATTAGTAATTGGTAATTGCAACTAGCAACTGACAACTAGCAACTGACAACTAACAACTGACAACTGACTACTGAACAACTGACTAAAATGGAGGAATTTTGCGTGGATTGGCAAGTGCGGGGGATTCGTGGGGCAACTACTGCTAGCGAGAATTCGGTGGCAGCAATTCGAGAAGCGGTGAGAGAATTATTAGATGAATTAGAAGCAAAAAATGATATAAATCCAGATTTAATTATTAGTGCTACGTTTTCTGCTACTCGTGATTTAGATGCTGTGTTTCCGGCTGCGATCGCCCGCGAACGTCCTCACTGGTGTAATGTTCCTTTGTTGGACGTGCAGCAAATGCACGTAGAGGGTGCTTTGGAACGCTGCATTCGGTTTTTAATTCACGTTAACTGGCCCGCACATACTGAAATTTATCATCCTTATTTGCGGGGAGCTCAAAATTTGCGCCCGGATAGGAATTTAGCGGTGGCGGTGGCTGGGGAAAATTAGACTTGGCGATTGTGAATGTCGATCGCCCCGACAACTCAAAAAGTCAAACATTCCTATAGCCTTTCTCAGTCACATGAGGTGCTCTCGCGGGCATAGGGCATAGGGCATAGGGCATAGGGCATAGGGCATAGGGCATAGGGCATAGGGCATAGGGCATAGGGCA
>NZ_JAUBOX010000039.1:0-67470 GCF_036700445.1 Microcoleus sp. T3_B1 | reverse complement strand
GGCATAGGGCATAGGGCATAGGGCATAGGGCATAGGGCATAGGGCATAGGGCATAGGACAAAGCCCCCATACCTCACAACGCTTGAGAACCGCTATAGACTCACGGGCTCCCAGAAACCGGGTTTTTTCTCGAATAGTTGGTTACAGCCGAGGAAAACGGCAAAAACCCGGTTTCTTTGATTTTGTCGATCGCCCCGACAACTCAAAAAAGGACTCTCGTCGGATTTGACTCTCATTCTTGTTGACAAATTGCAGGTTAAATGAGGATGTTTTATGAATAGAACAAACTTACTATCTCGAATCTCGATCGATCCCAATATCGGCTCTGGTAAACCCTGCATTCGGGGACATCAAATCTGGGTTTCTGTGATTCTAGATGGCCTCGCTAGTGGCTCGACTATTGAGGAAATAATTCAGCAGTATCCTAGTATAGGGCGAGAGGATATTCTTGCTTGTATTGCCTATGGTGCTGAAATAATTGAGCGAAATAGCGAACCTCACCAGTTAGTAAGTCTCAAGCCCGATCGAGTGATTTATGCCGAGTTTTCAGAAATGGCAAACGATCTAGAATATCAAGCAGAAGCTTTGGCAATTTGTCAAGATTTTGAGACAGCCGACTGGGAAGCATTGCTAATAGGTGAGTCTGAATATGAGACGCGGTGAAGTTTATGATGCTGATTTTGAACCTGTTCAAGGTTCAGAGCAAGGAGGGACTCGCCCAGCGATTATTGTTAGCAACGATGCGATAAATGCGTCGAGTCAAGTTGTGCTTGTGGTTCCTTGTACCACTTATCGCCCACCACGCCGCATTTATCGGAGTCAGGTACTGATAATTGCTCCTGATGGAGGATTCGATCGAGACTCAATAGCACTTGGAGAGCAAGTTCGCGCTTTGGCGAAAAGTCGCCTTTTACGTAAACGCGGGACACTTTCTGAGTCTACTGTGGTGCAATTGGATAGCGCTTTGTCGATCGCCTTGGATTTATCTAATCAATAGACTTGGCGCCTGTGAAAGTCGATCGCCCCGACAACTCAAAAAGTCAAACATTCCTAGACTCACGGACTCTGAGAAACCGGGTTTTTTCCTCAGAAGATGCCTTACAGCCGACGAAAACCGCAAAAACCCGGTTTCTGGGATTTTGTCGCCCCGACAATTCAAAAAAGGTTCTCGTCCGATTTTACTCTCAAGGGCTTGACAAGTTGCAGGTTAAGGTGTATGGTGATTTTGCGAGTTGCAAAGCTCGATCGCTCCAGAACGTTGAAAATTGCATAGTTTTATTTTGGATCTGCGGCTAGTTTCAGTGTCGCAGATCGGCAATCGACGCACCTCGGGCGATCGGCAAAACCCTGATTTTTTCGTTGGGGTGCGTCGATTACTCTGATACTAAGGGTTACGGCTTGCAAGCAATTGAGCTTATTGCAGGTTTTAGGGTCTTATTGACAGGTAAAATATGGTGCGTCGATTTGAGGCTTGAAACCCTTTCTGGGTAAGGCTCCCTGGCCGAAGAGTCTCCTTTACCACTTCCCCGCGAGGGGATTGAAACGTTGTACAGCTAGTCCACCCAAACTCAAAACCGTTTGTCTCCTTTACCACTTCCCCGCGAGGGGATTGAAACACTGTTATTACCCATTTACTCAAAGATTTTATTAGATTTGGTCTCCTTTACCACTTCCCCGCGAGGGGATTGAAACCCTCTGGAATATCCCTGTATTTGGTATATTCTAGTCTCCTTTACCACTTCCCCGCGAGGGGATTGAAACTTTTCATTCTTTTCCGATCTTCCTCACGTTGGTTGGTCTCCTTTACCACTTCCCCGCGAGGGGATTGAAACGGTCACAAACAGGGGCAAACTTCCGCCTATGGTAGAGTCTCCTTTACCACTTCCCCGCGAGGGGATTGAAACTTTTGGCTGCTGCACCAGAAGCTACGAGGGTTGGTCTCCTTTACCACTTCCCCGCGAGGGGATTGAAACTTCAATTCCACTTTCCATGGAAATGTACAGTTTGCCGTCTCCTTTACCACTTCCCCGCGAGGGGATTGAAACTTTTTCCTTCTTCTGTTAAAATTCTGTAGTTGTTTGTCTCCTTTACCACTTCCCCGCGAGGGGATTGAAACGTTGGTTATTCTAATGGGACAGCTTGCTATTTACTCAAGTCTCCTTTACCACTTCCCCGCGAGGGGATTGAAACGCTACGACTGTAAGCACAAGCTTACCTTCAACCACGGTCTCCTTTACCACTTCCCCGCGAGGGGATTGAAACTTTGTTGCTGGGGTTTCTCCATACCCTCGCTTGCTAATGTCTCCTTTACCACTTCCCCGCGAGGGGATTGAAACTCTCCGTTATTTACGGCTCCCTTGATGCGTAGAGTCTCCTTTACCACTTCCCCGCGAGGGGATTGAAACAAACGAGTAGCTCCAAGAAGCTCACTTAGCCACATATGTCTCCTTTACCACTTCCCCGCGAGGGGATTGAAACATTTCGTGATAAGCCTCAGTTTTGATACACTCCAAAGGTCTCCTTTACCACTTCCCCGCGAGGGGATTGAAACTTTCTGTAGCATTTGCAAGATACGAGAGAGCTCTTTTTGTCTCCTTTACCACTTCCCCGCGAGGGGATTGAAACGTTTTTCTAAAAAGCCTTTGCCATCGTAATCAATTGTCTCCTTTACCACTTCCCCGCGAGGGGATTGAAACTTTCTGTCCAAACTATAGGAAAATATTCGTTTTGAGTCTCCTTTACCACTTCCCCGCGAGGGGATTGAAACATTCACAATATGAGTTATCTGAATACCGGTTAATTGGGTCTCCTTTACCACTTCCCCGCGAGGGGATTGAAACTTCTTTGCTTTAGGTTTAGTAGGTTTCACAGGGCGGGCAATTGTCTCCTTTACCACTTCCCCGCGAGGGGATTGAAACGTTGGGGTCGAGATACAACAAACTTACACCAGTGGTCTCCTTTACCACTTCCCCGCGAGGGGATTGAAACTTGAGCTGTGCAGTAGTTGGAACTACTTTTCGCTGAGGTCTCCTTTACCACTTCCCCGCGAGGGGATTGAAACTTCTTCAGCACTCACCAAATTTTCAGGGGTCTCCTTTACCACTTCCCCGCGAGGGGATTGAAACTTTATGGGTATCACTTCATCTACCCTGCCGAAACGACCAGTCTCCTTTACCACTTCCCCGCGAGGGGATTGAAACCACCCGCAACGATCGCAGGTAGGTTGTGCTATGCCATAGGATGTCTCCTTTACCACTTCCCCGCGAGGGGATTGAAACTTTTTGTCTGGAGAGTTGAAAGCTTCCACAAGTGTGTCTCCTTTACCACTTCCCCGCGAGGGGATTGAAACCTAGAGCTATCTCGGCAAACTCTAGATTATAAAACTGTCTCCTTTACCACTTCCCCGCGAGGGGATTGAAACTTTCTGATAATGTTGGGTGTTGAGCTACTACAACATTTTGTCTCCTTTACCACTTCCCCGCGAGGGGATTGAAACTTTCGTTTCCGCTGTTTCCATTGCTGCATTCTTAACCTTGGTCTCCTTTACCACTTCCCCGCGAGGGGATTGAAACTTTTGTAGTCCGAGCCTGTAGCCCAATATTTTTGTCTCCTTTACCACTTCCCCGCGAGGGGATTGAAACGTTTTTGCCCCAAAGAGGTAGTGGTCCAGTATTTTGTGGTCTCCTTTACCACTTCCCCGCGAGGGGATTGAAACTGTAGCACCCTCTAGTTTCAACCGTTTCTTTTTCTCTTGCTGGTCTCCTTTACCACTTCCCCGCGAGGGGATTGAAACTTCTTTCATGCTTTCCATTTATTTCGTGTTTTTGGAGAAGTCTCCTTTACCACTTCCCCGCGAGGGGATTGAAACAGTAGAAGAAATCGGCTCTCCTTTTAGAGGGTCAATGTCTCCTTTACCACTTCCCCGCGAGGGGATTGAAACTCCTGGGGTCTCCCCAAGGAGTAGCTTGGGGGTCTCCTTTACCACTTCCCCGCGAGGGGATTGAAACCCTTATAAACCAAATCTTGACCTTTAAATAACTCAGTCTCCTTTACCACTTCCCCGCGAGGGGATTGAAACAAAAATGAAAACGTCGTTGCCTAAACCTCCGTTGAGGTCTCCTTTACCACTTCCCCGCGAGGGGATTGAAACTACATCTGCTGGAAATTTTTCCATTTCTTTGCAACGCCAGAATTTATGCACTCCGACGAAAGAAACCGGGTTTTTTACGGAATCTGTGGACTACAACCACATATTTTCGTAAAAAAACCCGGTTTCACCGGCCCCTACTTAGCTTCTTTACCACTTCCCCAAGAGGGGATTGATATCAAATCCCGTGGCAGGGGAATTAATCTTACCCACAGTCAGGAGACGCCAGTACCTTTCGTCGTGTCAACTTAAGGTAAAGCCCATAGTCCGTCAGGGGTTTCAACAAGAGCCTCAAAGTGAAAGTCCTCGCTTCAGAGGACTAATGAGTTCTTCAGTCCTCTTTGAGAGGACTTTAGCTATGAGACAGGGAATTCATTCCCTGGCGGAGTGCCGGGTGGGAGGAGTGGCGGCAGCGCCTTTGGTGGTGTCAACTTAAGGTAAAACCGATAGTCCGTCAGGGGTTGAAACCCCTGCCTCAAAGTGAAAGTCCTCGCTTCAGAGGACTAATGAGTTCTTCAGTCCTCTTCGAGAGGACTTTAGCTATGAGACAGGGAATTCATTCCCTGGCGGACTGGCGGAGTGTCGGGTGGGAGGACTCGCGGACTAAAAGCTGAAGTTGACACCACCAAAGGCAGTGCCGTTTCCCTACTCAAACCATTACCCCCAATTGCATTTGCCTTCTTCCTTCTGCCATACAAAAAAAACCCGGCCTCTCAAAGAAACCGGGTTTTTTGTCAATCAGACGCTTTCTTGTGATGCAGCCTAATCCCTAAAAAGATGTCATATATAAAACTCCAAAAGTCCTTTTTCCCTTCCAATATTCCCAAACTTTGAGGGGAACCTTTCTCATCCAACAGCGGCTTCACAGCTTCATAAGCAGGCTTGTAATTGTACCAAGGAATAGAAGGCCACAAGTGATGGATCAGATGATAATTCTGCCCCAAAATCAAGATATTTAGAATAGGACTAGGATATACTCTGGCATTTTTCCAACGATCGCGATCGTGAAACGGACGGTGCGGCAAATAATCAAAAAATAACCCCAACGCCAACCCCACCACCAAAGCCGGAGAAAACCAAAAATTCAGGACGTAATCTAAATGGCCGTATTGAATCGAGATATACACGATCGCAATCACAAACAAACGGCTGAGAAACCATTCCAATAATTCGTATTTCCGCCACAGTTTGCGCTTAAAAAAGAAAATCTCGTGGTAAAAAAACCTCGCAGCAATCAACCACAAAGGCCCGCCGGTCGAAACATAATGGTCTGGATCGTTATCTGGGTCATTAACGTGGGCGTGATGCTGCATATGTACCCGCGTAAACACCGGGAAAGCAAAACCCAACATCAGCGCGCTACCGTGTCCCAAAATAGCATTGATCGTGCGATCGCGATGGGCTGCATTATGAGACGCATCGTGAATCACAGTTCCGGCCATGTGCAACGCCAGCACGTTCAGTGAAAAACAGCACCACTGCGGCCACCCCCAACACCAGAAACCCAAGTTAGAAATCACGATAATCGCTACTGCACTCAAAAACAGCAGCAGTGTCGGATTGAAGTCACCGGGAGGACTCAGAAACTCTTTCGGCACTGTCAGCGGCCGTCCTGCCTCCGACATCTTTGTTAGCACTCCATAATATTTCACACTTGCGTAGTATAAGATACAAGCCTCTAAATAGTAAACTTTTGTGAAATAACTGTATCTAATCTCGATCGCCCGTCGTCTGCATATAAATCAGAGTTTGTTGCTTGGCAAGCTTACCGATGTTACATTCGCACAACGCTCTTGGGAAACCAACAAAAATGAATGGGTATATCTGTATATTTGTCAAGGCCTAAATCTAAAGTTATTTTGAAGAAAAGCCGATCGAACAGAAAAGATTACCGATCGGTAAAAAGTCAGATATTCTATATATTGTTCAATACCTGCTTTTTTGACGACTATCAAAATTTTTAAGACTTGAGACTAGCGTCATTGCTTGTAGTGCAAAGATGAAACGTTAGCCGAAATTTAAACAAGAAATCCACCTGCCTCCCCAGAACACCGCTGATGCAATTGCCAAAAGCCCTACGCCGGACTAAAATCGTCGCCACCATTGGCCCAGCAACTTCGGACCCACAAGTGCTGCGCCAGCTTATAGAAGCCGGTGCCACAACTTTGCGACTCAACTTTTCCCACGGAACAGAAGAAGACCACCAGCGCAGCATTCGCTTAATCCGGCAAACATCCTTTGAACTCAACCAGCCGGTAGCCATCCTCCAAGACCTCCAAGGCCCGAAAATTCGTTTAGGGCGCTTTGAGACAGGCTCTATAGTTGTCAAAAACGGCGATCCTTTCATTCTCACCAGCCGCCAAGTTCCCGGCACAGAGCTCATTTCTTCCGTCACCTACGACCCCCTAGCAGACGAAGTTCCAGAGGGCTCAGTGATTCTGCTTGACGACGGGAAAGTGGAAATGCTGGTGGAAAAAGTAGACCGCGCGGCGCGGGAATTGTACTGTCGCGTCGTAGTCGGCGGGCCGCTTTCCAACAACAAAGGCGTGAATTTTCCGGGAGTTTACCTGTCAATTAAAGCGCTGACTGATAAAGACCGCAAAGATTTAATGTTCGGCCTCGACCAAGGTGTCGATTGGGTGGCCCTGAGCTTTGTGCGGAATCCCCAAGATGTGCTCGAAATTAAAGAGCTCATTGCCAGTGCGGGCAAGCAAGTACCGGTGATTGCTAAGATCGAAAAGCACGAGGCGATCGAACAAATGGAGGAAATTCTCACCCTTTGCAACGGCGTGATGGTCGCCCGTGGCGATTTGGGAGTGGAACTACCCGCCGAAGACGTGCCGATTTTGCAAAAGCGCCTGATTGCTACCTCCAACCGCCTGGGTATTCCGGTAATTACCGCTACCCAGATGCTCGACAGCATGGTCAACAATCCCCGTCCCACCCGCGCCGAGATTTCCGACGTGGCCAACGCGATTCTCGATGGAACTGATGCAGTCATGCTCTCGAATGAAACTGCTGTCGGCAAGTTCCCCGTCGAAGCGGTGGCGACGATGGCGAGAATTGCGGTGCGGATGGAGAGGGAAGGAATAAAGCGGAATATTAGGAATGTAGAAGATATTGGTCGATCGATCCCCAACGGTATCAGCCAAGCAGTCAGCCAAATCTCCGAACAGTTGAACGCCGCGGCCATCATGACGCTGACCAAAACCGGCGCCACAGCCCGCAATGTCTCGAAGTTCCGACCGAAAACTCCGATTTTGGCAGTTACTCCTCACGTAGACGTAGCCCGACAACTGCAATTAGTATGGGGAGTAAAACCCTTGCTGGTGCTGGATTTACCCTCGACAGGCCAGACATTTCACTCTGCCATGACAGTCGCCCAGGAAAAAGAGTTAGTGTCCGACGGAGATTTAGTGGTGATGACCGCCGGTACTCTGCAAGGAGTTGCCGGATCGACGGATTTGATCAAAGTTGAAGTAGTGACAGCAGTTTTAGGCAAAGGCACCGGTGTCGGTTTGGGATCGGTGAGTGGCCTAGCCAGGGTTGCTCGCACTGCTGCGGATGTAGGCAATTTCCACCCTGGAGAAATTTTGGTAGTGGAACACACAAGCGTCGCTTTTGTGGAGATGATTCGGAAAGCCGCAGGTGTGGTGACGGAGGAGGACAGTTTGACTTCTCACGCCGCGATTATCGGTTTGCGCTTGGGCGTGCCGGTGATGGTGGGCGTAAAGAATGCCACGCGCGTAATTCGGGACGGAACTATGCTGACGCTGGATATGCAGCGGGGTTTAGTTTATTCCGGGGCCAGAGGCGGCTCAACTGACACGGAAGTGACCGTTTAACTGTTGGTGAGCTAGGAGTTGTGGAATTTTGAATTAAATTCTACAACTCCTTGCTTTTATCGCTATAGTTGTGCTATAATTCAAAATTGTCTGTGCCGATGTAGCTCAGGGGTAGAGTATTCGATTCGTAATCGAACGGTCGTGGGTTCAAATCCCACCATCGGCTTTGGGTTTCAGCGATTTTTGTCTATGACATGTCTATGATTGTGGCAAATCTGTAGCAAAACGCAGTTTAACTGCTCAAAAATGCTCTGGGCAAAGTAGCCGAGAGCATTTTTATTTGCCCTAAATCCTTGTGTGGTGGAGATTTTGAATTTTTTTAATCATATCGTTTCCGGTTGCATCGGTATTGTTCAAATGTCCAAACAGTCAGTTGTCATATCAATTCCGGTTGTATCGGAATGGTGAAACCGCTCTTGACACAGAGGATACAGAGAAAGGGAAGAGAGAGATGAATACAGGACGATGCCAACGGATTTGATATCCTATCGTTTCCGGTTGCATTGGAATAATAAAATCGAGCCAACATTTAACACTCAACAATTCAGTTTTTCGACCCCTCCTTCTACAGTCAACAGTCAACAGTCAACAGTCAACAGTCAACAGTCAACAGTCAACAGTTAACAGTCAACAGTTAACAGTTAACTGTCAACAGAGGACTTGCATTCCTGACTAGAAACCTGACATCGTATTAGTTCGGGGGCCGGGGGAGGCGAAAACTCAGGGGACTGAGGATTTGATTGAGAGTTCGCAGTTGTTCCGCAGTACCCAAACAAATCAGCGTATCTCCTCCTTCGATCGCAGTTTCTCCAGTAGGCCCGACAATCAAAGTCCCGCCAGCGCGCCGCACCGCTAAAACCAAGGCCCCCGATTGCGATCGCAACTTGGCATTTCTCAAAGTTTGCCCGACGTAGACACAAGTATTGGGATCGACCAAAAATTCTTCCATGTAAAAAGAACTCTCGGTGCCCGTCAAAACACCGTCTAAAAAATCCATAACTTGAGGCCGCAAAGCCGCCGCAGCCATGCGTTTTCCCCCGGTAATGTAGGGGGATACGACGGCATCGGCGCCGCCCCGCTGCAACTTCTTTACCGCTTCTTCTGTGGTGGCGCGGGCGATCGCCCGTACCTTCGGATTCAGAGTTTTCGCTGACATGACAGTGTATAAATTCTCGGCATCCGAAGGCAAAGCTGCTACTATGCAAATTGCGCGATCGATCCCCACACTCAGCAAAATTTCGTCCAAAGTCGCGTCTCCTTGGACAGCCGTGTACCCCAGCGCCAAAGCTGCCTCAACCGACTGCACCGCCGAATCTATCACCACAAAAGAGATATATTCGGCCTGAAATTCCAAGGCAATTTGGCGGCCAGTGCGCCCAAAACCGCAGAGAATGTAATGCCCGATCAAAGAATCTACCAATCGTCGCTGCTGCCTAATTCTTGCTCCTTCTTGAAAATATCCTTCAATCAGCGCTTCTGTAAAGCGGTTGACGATGAAACCAATCACAATCACGCCCATCAAAATCAGCCATATGGTAAACATTCGCCCGCGTTGACCGAGGGGCTGAAGTTCACCGTAGCCGACAGTTGCTAAGGTAATTACTGTCATGTAAGCGGCATCTAGCAAAGACCATCTTTCCACTTGCCAATACCAGAGAGTACCCGTGCAAAAAATGCCGCCAAGGGCGAGGACTCCGTTTCTTAAGTCTTTTTGCAGGCGCTGGTACTTTTGTTCTAAAGTTGAATACACCGATCGGGCTGACCTATTACCTATTACCTGCTACCAATTTTAACGATATCAGCCCTAGACGCAGGGGCGATCAATCGATTTTAGATTTTAGATTTTAGATTTTAGATTGGCCCCACGGATAAATGCGGGGGCTTGAGGATTTTCGATTTTCGATTTTGGATTGATTCCACGGATAAATCTGGGGGCTTGTACCATCAAGAAAATCTTGGTCAAAAAGCCAGTTTCTGCCTAGATACTTTGCTGCAAAACTTAAGATTTTGAATTTTAACCAGGTTTTTTTTGCGTGAGTTCCGACTGAGTTCCAATCCCATCGCAGAGGTGGCGATTGTTTGGATTTGCGATCGGATTTGTCTGAAAATAATTGCGGGCTCCATCGCAACCCTGCAGCAACAAATCGTCAAGATTAAAATTCCACAGCATCACCGTACCGTCAGCACTAGCAGTAGCGATCGCTTTGCCGTCTGGACTAAAACTCGCACTCCAAACAGCATCCTTATTACCTTTTAAAGTTTTGAGCAATGTACCGTCAATGTTCCACAGCCTCACCATTTTGTCTGTGCTTGCAGATAGCAACATTTGACTGTCGGGACTAAAGCTGATATTTGTCACTCCACTTGTATGCTTGAAAATACTTAGCGGTGTGCCGTCTTTGCTCCAAATTCTCGCAGTTCCCCCAGCACTTGCAGTCGCCAGCATTGCTCCGTCTGGACTGAAAGCTACACTCATTATTTTATCACTTTCAATCTGTAAAGTTCTGAGCAATTTGATATCGGTGCTTGCTTCAATTGACTGCTGTTTTTGCAACTTTTCCACAATCTTTCTCAAACTCCAAAGTTTAACAGTGCCATCAGTAGCAGCCGCAGCAATTATCTGGCCGTCTGGGCTAAAACTCGTGCTGGTTATCCAACCTCGCTCCACTTTTAAACTTAACAATTTTTCACCGTTTATTTTCCAGAGTTTAACTGTTCCATCGGCACTTGCTGAAGCAATGATTTTACCATCTGGACTAAAAGAAACGCTTGTTATTTGACTGCGGTGTCCTTTTAAATCATGAATCAATTTGCCATCTCTTTGCCAAATTTTGAGAGTTTGGTCGTCGCTTGCAGAGACAATTATCTGACCGCTAGGACTGAAAATTGCCCTGATAATTTTATCAGTATGCCCGGTCAATGTTGCTTGCAAAGTTCCATTATTTTGCCAAAGTTTGATATAATTATCATCGGTAGCAGTCACAATTGTTTGACTGTCGGGACTGAAACTCGCGAAAGCAAGGGTACTGGCTTGAGTCTGCAAGCGGCGGCGTTCCCGAAAGTTGTAAACTGCCTGTTCGAGGGCGATCGCCACTCGCATCTGAATATCTGAACTCACTCCGAGCGATCGTTTCATTTCTGTAACAGCTCTGATGCTTTCTAGCAGAGCTTCGTCTTTTTTATCCGCAGCAAATAGCGTTTCTGATAGCAAACTGAGAGTGAGAATTTTGTGGTTTCTTTCTTCGATGGACGGTTTTACCCAAAAATTTACTATCAGGATTGATATTAATATGACTGCGGCTCCTGTAACTGTTTGCACTCTCAGTTGTTGCTCGCGCCAAAGTTTAGCTGCAATCACTTTTTTCTGCTTTTGTGCCTCGCTTAGTTCCTCTAGTAACTTTTTTTCGCGGCGCAGTTGTTCAATTTCAGCTTGAGTTTGTTTTTCGCGATCGCGCAATTTGGCAAATTCCGCTTCTTGACTTGCACCTAAAAATTGATAATCTTGGGTGTTCAAGCTTTTATTTGCCGCCCACTGTCGGGCATCTTCCAGTGCTTGACCGCGCAACAAGCGAGATTCGTCTTGACAATTTGTAGCTATCCATGCTGTTAGGGATTCAGCATAGGGGCGCAAGTCGCCAAGTGCTTTTTCTACCCAGTTATGGCTGAATATAGCTGCGTAAATGCGGTTGGATACGGTTAATTTCCCGGCTCGTTTTACTACTAATCCGCTCAGTCGCAATTCTGTTTGTTCGGGAGTATCATCGGCCCAGATTCCCCCTACCAGGGCGGGCACGGGGGCACCGCCCCTACAATCGGGGGGTTCTGAAGGTTGCTGATTTCCACTCAGTTGCTGTTCGGTTTGTTCGGGAGTATCATCGGCGCAGATCCCCCCTGCCCCCCTTAACAAGGGTAATTCTGGCATTTTCTCCCCCCTTATTAAGGGCAGAGCTGTTTCATTCTCAGAAAAACCAGGGTTTTGTAGGGGCGGTGCCCCCGTGCCCGCCCAGCCCATAGACGAGCGGGTCGGGGTTTCAGATATCGGGGCAACCACGGGGGGATTGCCCCTACAAGAGAATGAAACAGCCCCCCTTATTAAGGGGGGTTGGGGGGGATCGCAGGGTGGCAATATTTTTTGATATAGTCCTAATAACCTACTGGCGCGGTGCGGACTTCTGAGAAGGCGATCGCGAATTGTTTTGATGTGTACCGGTTCATCGGATGATTCCCAATTATCAATAATATGAGATTGCACTATCTCGCTAATTAATAATTGATTTGGAGTAAAATTTTCAGTTTTGCTTTCATCCGTTGAATCTGATATAATAGAAGCGGACGCTAAGCTTTTTACATGGTGCAAAATCAGCTTGCAAAGCTTTTGAGTCAGAAATGGCTGCCCTCCAGTCCAGTCCAAAATCTCTTTTAAAACCTCTTGAGGATTCTCTACTTTTCCCTCAAATCCCTTTGCTAAAGGCAGAGCTTCTTGTAAGTTAAAACCGTGCAATTCAATAGGTAAGCCGATATTAAAGGGCGTGCGAGTTGCATCGCTAATTAAATCCGATGGCGTAGCTACTCCCAGCAAAGCAAATGTAATGCGCTGGTATTCTGAATTGTGAGCGCGTTTATTGTAGCAACATCTAATTAATGCAAAAAAATCGTCTAGCGGTTCTTGGAAACTCAGGACGCTATCAATTTCATCAATAAAAATGACCAGGTTTTGAGAAATTTTGACCAGCAGCAATTCTTCAATTAACTCTCCTAAGCGCTGCACCGGCGACATCAACTCTCTCTCCCGCCACCAAGCCATAAACTCGACGGGGTTAAACAGGTTGAAGCTGCACAAGAGTTTGTAAGCGACGCCGCCGTACCACTTATCTAGAGAGACTTGCTGGTTTCCAATGTCCGAAAGGTCGATCGTAGCACAGGCAATGCCATCAGCCGAGAGCTTTTGTACAGTTCGCACCAGCAAACTGGATTTGCCCATTTGTCGGGAATTGAGCACGTAACAAAACTCTCCAGCTTTCAGGGCTTGATAAAGTTCTGAGTCAGCTTGTCGCACTACATAAGTAGGTGCATTTTGCGGGAGACTGCCGCCGATTTGATATTGGTAATCCACTGTCATTATATTGCCTTTAATTAGATTATTGGGGCACTTGTGTTGTGCCTTGACCGCAAATAAGCTTGCCATTTTGATAAGTTGGTTCCGCTGGTTCAATTGTACCGGGAGAATCTGATTGGCACAAGATGGATGCTGTTGTCATTTCATTCTTAGCAACTTTGGCATCGACTTTTTTACCAGGAACTACAAAGACACCGCCGATATAACTTTTAAGTTCTTGCTTGGAGATTCCATAATTAAATACTGCTTGGTTGGTGGCGCGAATTGAATATTTGTAGTTTCTTGTTTCAGTTTTAAGACCAATCCCCAGTGCTTCAACTGAATTGGAAAAACTACGTCTGTCTAAAAAGTTCGCTTGCTGAGCTTGGTTGATTGAGCTAACATACTGTTTTGCTTCCGCTTGCTTTGCTTTATTGGCGCTCTTCAAGAATGATGGAAGCTCGAAAGCATAAAATGTTAGTGGCCAAAGCAATATCAAAAGCACTAAACATCCACAGCCAGCATAAATAGGTGAATTTCTATCTGACTTAGAATTTTCTTGACTCATGGTATTCTATCCTCATTATTTGTAGTTTTACCTAAGTTTCCCGGTTAAAGTCCCTATTTAGTGACTTTCTTTGTTCCCTTACCGCAGATAGGGTAGCCTTTTTCCAGCTTGGGTAACTGCGGTTTAATAATCCCTCGTTTTTCAGCTTCACAGATGATAGTTATACTGGTCTTTTGGTTAGCAGGAGCCTTGTTATCAACATTTTGAGGTGGAACCCGGAAGTCTCCAGCAGTAGAGCTTTTAAAAGCGTTAACCATTATATGCAATGCTAACTGGCTTAGAATATTGTTGAGTCATGGTATTTTATCCTCTCTGTTTGTAGTAACAGCTTTAGTCCTTGAAAGCTCAATTAAATGGCGATTTGATACTGGTAAGCGATCGGCATTATCTTGCGTTTACTAAAAATAGTTTAGACATAAACTCTGTTGTGCCTTTAGCGCAAGCAATTTTACCATTTTGATAAGTTGGTTCGGCTGGTTTAATTCTACCGGGAGAATCAGCTTCGCAGATTATAGATATTGTCGTTACTTTATCTATAGCAGTATATGTCTCAATTTCTTTAACAGCAACTACAAAGACACCGCCGACACAACTTTTAAATTCTTTTCCCTTGGATACTCCATAAAGAAAGGCTGCTTCTTTAGTAGCCACCACTGAATATTTGTGGTTGGATGTTTCTGTTGTCAAGCTACTTCCTAAAGCATCTAAAGAAGTTGCAAAAGCACTTTGTTTTGCAAAATATGCGTTCTGATGTTCGTTCATTGACCTAATATAAAGCCGGGGTAGTTTCGTAGTGCTGCCATTTTTATCGGGACGAAAAACCATAAAAAGATGAGCATAAAATATCCCCACAAATATCAAAAGGCCTAAAAAGCATCTACCAGCCTTATATGCAATACTAGCTAACTTAGAATTTGGTTGACTCATATTATGCTATCCTCTTTGTTTGTAGTAAGACTTTTAGTCCTTAAAATCTCAATTAAATTCAGCGAGGCAGAGCGTGACGACGAGGAATAATCTTGCCTATAGTTAGATTATCGGGTCACTTGTGTTGTGCCTTTACCGCAAAGGCTTTCACCATTTTGATAAGTTGGTTCCGCTGGTTTAATTGTACCGGGAGAATCAGCTTGGCAGAATATGGATATTGTTGTTATTCCATCTTTAGCAGCATTTGGCTCAACTTTTTTAACAGGAACTAGAAAGACACCGCCGACATAACTCTTAAGTTGTGGTTGCTTGGAGACTCCATAATTAAAAGCAGTTTGCTTTGTGGCGCGAACTGAATACTTGTAATTTGTTGTCTCCGTTTTTATCCCAAGTCCCAAAGCATTAACAGAAGTGGCAAAAGCACTTTTCTCTATAAGTAGGGCTTGCTGTGCGCGGTTCATGGAGCCAACATACATTTTTGCTTCTGATTCCTTAGCTTTATTCCTCTGAGATAGATATGATAGAGTTGATGGAAGATCAATTAATGCGATGAACATACAAATTAATAATACTTTACCACCGTCACAGATTATTTTTTTTATTAATTCTTGCTTGTTAGTCATGACTTTATATCCTTAAATTGACCATTTCCTTAAATCCAGTGATTGGCTAACTCCACCATGCTACGGTCTCAATCAAACCCTATTTTGTTACCTCTATTGTCCCTTGCCCACAAGCAAGTTTACCATTTTCATAGGTGGGTTCCGCTGGTTTAATTGTACCGGGAGAATCAGCTTGGCAGAATATGGATATTGTTGTTATTCCATCTTTAGCAGCATTAGGCTCAACTTTTTTAACAGGAACTAGAAAGACACCGCCGACATAACTCTTAAGTTGTGGTTGCTTGGAGACTCCATAATTAAAGGCAGTTTGCTTTGTGGCGCGAACTGAATACTTGTAATTTGTTGTCTCCGTTTTTATCCCAAGTTCCAAAGCATTAACAGAACGCGAAAAAACACTTTTTTCGGCAAAATCTGCTTGCTGAGCTTTGTTCATTGAGTTCACATACTGTTTTGCTTCTGACTGCTTGCTTCTATTGGTATTAGTGAGATAAAATGGCAGAGCTATCCCATTCATTACTCCAATACCGGCTATAAGTAATAAGCATCCGCAACCGCGAGAAGCTGCATTGCGAACTATTGATTCTGGATTGTTAGTCATGGTGTTGTCTCCTTAAATGGTATATACAATGCGAATTAAAGTCGGCGAGGCAGAGCCTCTGGATCTGCGTTACCAGGCAGAGCCTGGTAACGAGGAAAAGGGGGAAATACTAATCTCTAAGCTCGCAGCTTTTGTACTTCTTTCCGGTCAATGGATGTGGGCTGAATCACTTTACTGCCGATCGCAAAATCGCGCAATTCCACCCTCGTAAACTTCACCCCCCAAGGATCTGTCGTTGTATCCAACTCTTCCACTAAAGCATTATTAATCTCATGTCGAGCCGTGTAGAGTTCCTCGACAGATAATTTAGCAAGGTGAGTCCGAATTGAAAGAATCAGCATATTTAACATCGCTTCCTTGAGATTCTGCACCTTGTAGGACGCTTTTTCTAAGTCAATGATTCGCCAGTACACAATAAAATCAACGGTGACGGCAACCCGATCGCGCGTTGTGCATTCTTGCGGTGACAGCCTTAAAATTTGCTCGCGCAGAGTTTGTTTATAGGCGACTTGCTCGACAAAGGGAATCAAAAAGGTTATACCCGGTTCGAGTTTTTTTCGATCGTACTTTCCGAAAATTTCCACTAACGCCTCATCTCCTTGACGGACAATTTTTACGCTGCTGGCTAAGGATACTCCGGTGATGGCAAGCAATACCGTCAAAAAATAGTGATACATAGTGAATCTCCTGGTAAATAGTTGACAGTTGATAGTTGACAGTTGACAGTTGATGGTGATTTCTTAGTCCGCGAAGGCGGACTTTGTTTGTGTAGAAGCGATTTCAATCGCCGAGTCATAAAAGAGCTGAGATTTAGCTGTTGATGTGAATTAATCTGTCAGGTACAACAATCAGCGTGTTTCCTTCGCGGCGCAAAACATAAACTTTTTGTCTGGGTGCGATCGCCCCTTGGGAATCTTCATTGCGGGCTTTCCACGAAGCCCCTTCATAAATCACCATTCCGGTTTCTCCGGGGAAAATTTCGGAGATTGTTGTCGCTTCCGTTGCTTCGGGAATGACAAACTTTTTGCGAACAATAAAAATTGGTCTAATCCAGATGCTCAGCGCGAGAGCTATCCCCATCCAGTAGAAGATTTGCCAGTCAAAATCTTCATACATTATGTTCGCCCAACTAAATTGAAATGCTACCGAACCTCTCCACAAAATAAATGATTCAATTACAGCCGAAGCTCCCATCATTAGCAGGTAAAATCTGTATTTTTGGGGCTGAGTTTTGATGATTAATAGCTCCATCGCACTAAGCACAACTCCGAGCAGCAACCAGAATAGGGGCGGGGTGAAGGCGAAACCTGGTTGATTAGTGGCTGAGGCCAGCGACCAAATTAGGATAGAATACACAATGCTTTTACCTCGTTTTGATGGGATTCAACCTTGTTATTTCTAATCTAATCAGGTGGCTATTTGAGTTGGCGACTGAGTTATTTGAAAATTCATCGACTTTTCATCGACTTTTCATCGACTTTAGGGGCGGTTGGCATTTATGATGGTTTCAGTGTTTTGATTGTGATAAGCAATGCCACGATCGCTAAGGGTGCGCGAAGAGTGCATTCGCGCAGTTAAATCCTGTCTCCTGAGAAATGGCTTCCCCAGTCAGAAAATCCTGGCTGAGGATTTAGGGATGGCCCAATCTACTGTCAGCCATTTTCTGAATGGCAAACCTGTGGATTATGCCAATTTCATCGAAATTTGTCGCGGATTGGGGCAGGAATGGCGCGATATAGCCGATTTTGAGGCGAATTCAGAGCCAGAGGAGGTAGTGCTGGTGAGGGCAAAAGTGGCGATCGCCCGATCGACCTCACACAAAACCCTTTCCCAGCAGTTACACCAAGCTTTGAGTGCGGGAGGCCACGAAGTCTTTTTTATTAACAACAGCAGCGACTCAGGCTCATATTTAAAGCGTTGCGATTATTTGCTGTTGCTGATTTCCGAAGAATCGGCCGCTAGCGAAATGATATTGGAACAAGTGCAGCTAGCCAAGGAATTGCACAATCTAACTGCTCATAAACCCGCAATTTTACCGATTTTAGTTGAATTAAATACACCGCTTTCCTTTGATTTACTAAGCTATCTAGCAGGGATTCAGCCCTGGCTGTGGCGCGGTGTTGGCGAGTCATTTAAGTTAATATCACAAATTTTAACCCTTATCAAAGAAGGTCGCACATCGTTAACTGCCGACCATGAATTGGCTGTAGAATGGCAAGTAATTACTAGCACCAAACAGTCAATAATTCAACCCCTGCCAGCAGCGCCGCCAGAATTGCCGGGAGGACAAGTTGAACTCACTTCTTGTTTTTATATCGATCGCCCTCCCATCGAATCCCGCTGTTACGAGACGATCGCCCAACCGGGAGCCCTGATCCGCATAAAAGCACCCAGACAAATGGGCAAAACTTCCTTGATGGCGAGGATTTTGCATCACGCAGAAGCGCAAGGTTCTCGCACGGTAGCGCTCAGTTTTCAGCTAGCAAATCGGAAAATATTCGCTAATTCAGATACATTTTTGCAGTGGTTTTGTGCTAGCATCGGTCAAGAGTTAGGAATGCTGGAGCAGTTGCCCAAGTGTTGGGAATTAGCCGATTTGATTGGCAGCAATCAGTGCTGCAAGGCTTATTTTGAACAGTATTTGCTGTCTGAATCCTCAAAACCTCTGACGTTAGGCTTGGATGAGAGCGATCGCCTGTTTGAATCACCGGAAATTGCTGATGATTTTTTTGGCTTATTGCGAGCTTTGCACGAAGAAGCAAAACGGCGAGATATTTGGAAAAAGTTTCGTTTGATTGTGGTGCATTCCACAGAAGTTTATATCCCGCTGGATGTGAATAAATCTCCTTTTAATGTGGGTTTACCGATTGAATTACCTGAGTTTAATTCGCAGCAAGTGCAAGATTTGGCTAAACGGCACGGCTTGAAGTGGAGTGGGAATGAAGTTGCAGAATTGATGGGGTTAGTGGGCGGAAATCCTTATTTAGTGCGGCTAGGAATGTATCATATTTCGCGTCAAGATGTGACTTTAGATCGGTTAGTGAAAGAATCTGCAACTGAAGCGGGAATTTACAGCGATCATTTGCGGCGCCATTTATGGAATTTAGAGAAATATTCGGAATTAATGGAGGCGATGAGAGAAATTGTTAGTGTTTCCCAGCCAGTTAGATTGAGGTCAGAATTGGGGTTTAAGTTAAATAGTATGGGGTTGGTGAAATTGGATGGAAATCATTGCATTCCGAGATGTCGGTTGTATCAGGAGTATTTTGGCGATCGGCTATAAGCCCAGAGAAACCGGGTTTCTGAGGAAAAATCTCAGGTTGATTGCCAAGTCTTGGCCAGAAACCCGGTTTCTAACCCTGGGATAACTCCAGAGAAACCGGGTTTCTGAGGAAAAATCTCAGGTTGATTGCCAAGTCTTGGCCAGAAACCCGGTTTCTGTCACAGGTGTGTGTTGCGTAAGTCCCAGAAAAGTCGATGAGAAGTCGATGAGAACTCACTCAACTTCTCAAATAGGCACGTGATTTAATAAAAATAGAGTAGAAGCAAGGCGCAGTAGGTGAGGTTTGCAAGCCCCACCGCACTCAATGGACTGGATGAAAACGACGCTAAAAATAACTTGCTTGTTTTTCTTGGCATCGACTGTTCGATTAGGCGATATTAGACAAGCTACGCCTGCACTCGCTGTTTGACTCTATAGCAATCCTAAATGATTCAGATAAATTTGTAGGGGTAGTGCTACCCCTACTCCCCGTGCCTACCCCCTATCTATAGGGCAACCACGGGGGGATTGCCCCTACAATAATTATGAGAATGATTTAGGATTGCTATAGAATCCCCATGTGTTTACGCTGGGGAGTATGTCAATCACTTGAAAACTACTCTGCTAACACATTTTGACAACTACCATGCAGCTTAAAAAAAATCCTCAACTCGATGCACTCAACAAACAAGCAGTATCGAGAACAACCATGCAGCTTAAGACAAACCCTCAACTCGATGCACTCGATAAAAAAGCGGAATATTCAGAAAAAAATATTCTCCCTGACAAAAAACGTAAATCATGGGTAGGAATCTTACTGAGGATCACTTTTATTTACTTTCCTCTGGGCAGCATAATAGTTGGTGCGATCGCCCTCCCTTCTTTTGTCGGTTGTGGTGGCAAGGCGAAGCAATCAGAAGGTAAACAATATGTTAGCTCAATGAACAAAGGTCAACAAGCAATATACGTCGAGGATGGCGCATTTTCCAATTCCGTTAATGCCCTAGGCCTCGGCATTAAAACTCAGACAACAAACTATAACTATTCAACCATATCTACCAAAAATGCTGCGTTTAGTTATGGTGTAGCCCGCAGCAATAATCTTCGTAGCTATGTCGGGGCTGTCTTTTTAGTACCTGTTTCCCAAGCAGCTAACAAAGGGAAGACTACTGTCTCCATTCTGTGTGGAGCAAATTCTCCTGGAAATACCCAACCGTCTGCTCCTATCCTTCAGAATGGTAATCCTGTCTGCGCTGCTGGTAGTAGCGACGTGCTTAAGTAAATATCGACATTAATGATAATCTCATGTTACCTGAAATTGTCAAAGGCTTCATCATCTTAGCTTGCATCTTCATTCCCCTCGAAAGAATCTTTTCCTTGCACAAGCAAAAGATATTTCGTTTCGGATGGGAAACCGATGCCACATATTTTTTTACAGGTCACTTTATTGGTAGATTAGGCGCTATTGTTGTGACTGTAATTTTGTCGCTGATGACTAATTTACTCAACCCGGAATTGCAAAGCAAAGTAGCCTCTCAACCTGTATGGTTGCAGTTGGCAGAAGCAGTTATCGTTTCCGATATGGCATATTATATCGCTCATAGACTACTGCATGAAGTACCCTGGCTTTGGCAATTCCATGCAGTCCATCACAGCATTGAACATATGGATTGGTTAGCAGCAGTGCGGGTGCATCCCTGCGAGCAACTCTTTACTCAGATTTGCAAAATTATGCCTCTTTACTGGTTGGGATTTACCAAGGAGAGTTTGGTGGTTTATGCTCTTTATTCGGCGGCGATCGCTTTCTTAATTCATTCTAATATTAAATTAAAATTTGGCATCCTAAAATGGTTCGTAGCCACCCCACAATTTCATCACTGGCATCACAGTAAAATTCCCGGAATAAACAACAAAAACTTTGCTGTTCAGTTGCCACTGTTAGATTTGCTATTTGGCACTATCTATATGCCAGCCAAAAAAATGCCTCATCAATATGGAATCTGTGATTCTATACCTGCTGGATATGTCGGACAAATGTTCTATCCATTTTCAAGGATGATTAAAAATGCTAGATAAAAATGCAAAACCAGGTATTAATCGCTATTCTCGCTTTTTGCTGGCAATTATGGGTTTGGGCTTGACGAGTGTTGCTTCTGTGGGTGCAGTTGCCCTATTTCATCACATGGATATCCTAACTTTTATCGCCAGTTTAAATACGAAACAAGTAACTGTTGCCCAATTGCAGCAGAATAAGTTAAAACCAGTGATTTTGATCGATGTGCGATCGCCCGAAGAATACGCGGAAGATCGCATCGGTGAAAGTCCCCTTGTTCCCATAATTGATATTGAGATGGGGTTCGGTGTCAAGCAGATTCAATCCATTGTCAAAGCTAGGGTTAAATCCGATCGACCTCAGCCGATAATTGTACTTTATTGTGCCAGAGGAGGGCGATCGGTTAAAGCATACAAACAGTTGGAAAAACTCGCTCGGTATTCCCAAGAAGCTGCGGGAAATGAGACTAATAAGATTAAGGATATTAGCCTGAATGTTGTTGTCCTTTCAGGAGGTATCAAAGCGTGGCGGCAAGCAGTGCCGGCTCCAAAAGATGCCCAGATATTAGCTCCAATTACTTTGGGGAGTTTGATAAAGTCTCCGTCAGTCACCCTGCTTTCGGAATGAATCGGGGCAGTTGTGACCAAATTGATTTCTATAAAATCTCTATCAATGGAAGGGTGTATGCGGCTGACAGATTCGCTATCTTGAAAGTAATTAGCCAGAATCCTCAGCAATCTGCAACGGTTGGCTGTTTGGGCAGGCAGCACAATAATCAAAGTCATAACATAAGTTGATTCCATGCAAAACACGGCAGATTTACTCCCCAAAATAGACTCGCCGAGTCTTCCCAAAAAGCAACCGGCACCCCCAAATTACGAAGCAGCCGATCGCCAATTTGTCAATTTGCTAGAAGTCGAGGATTTAGACAAGACGGTGGCGACAAAACCGTTACTTGTCAGCGATTTTGAAAGCGCGATCGCCTTTGCAATTCAAGCAGCTTACCAACAGGAACCGGGCGATGAGGCCGCTCACCGCTTCTTGCAGCGCATACTTTACCGTATCAACCGCCTCAACTTGTTTTGGTACGACGATTTGCGCCGCTACAATAACGAACGATCGCACTATTTGCGTTCCGTGCGCGATCGCATTGAGGAACCTTGGCAGCAGTGGGAAATCGCGCAAATCGACGTTGCAGCGCTGCAAAAATTGCCGGATGTCAAGCAAGCCCTGCGCGATCGCGCGGCCGCCGATGTCGATCCTCCTTTGAACGAGAGCGATCGCTATTTGCGGGAACAGATGACTGAAGAGGGATACAAACACCTACTGGCGATCGCCTCCTTCGACGGTTTAGTGGAAGCCAGCCGTGTTTCTCGCATCATCGGCGGTGCCGGCAACGAAATTCAGTGTACCCTTACGCGAGTGCTGATCGAAGAATACGGTGGCGGTCGCCTCCCCCGCAAGCATTCGACCTTTTTTGCTCAAATGCTGGCTGAATTCGATATGAGTACGGAACCGGAAGCGTACTTCGATTTAGTGCCTTGGGAAGTGCTCGCAAGCATTAATCACAACTTTCTGCTGACGGAACGCAAGCGCCATTTTCTGCGCTACAACGGCGGACTAACTTATTTTGAGGTGGCGGGGCCTGTCGCTTACCGCAATTATCTAGCCGCCGCCCAGCGTCTGGGCCTCTCGCAGGCTGCGATGGGTTATTGGGAACTGCACATCAAAGAAGATGAGCGTCACGGCCGCTGGATGTTGGATGAAGTGGCGATCCCGCTGGTTGACAGATACCCGCAGGAGGCGTGGGAGCTGGTGTTGGGGTACGATCAGGAGAAGTCGATCGGCGATCGGGCTGGGGCTGCTGTAGTGCGATCGATCCAAGCTGCAGAACGGAATTAACAGCTATATCCTAGGGTGGGTCAGAGACTGATGCACCCTATATCTTGCACCGTTCTCAATAAGCCTTTTAGGAACAGGCTTTTCGGCCTGTTCCACAAAGAGTGTATTTCTTGTGGAACAGGCATCTTGCCTGTTGCTGACCATAGTGGAACAGGCATCTTGCCTGTTGCTAACCATAGTGGAACAGGCATCTTGCCTGTTGCTGACAATGGTGCAACATCCCAGATGCACCTTACCAGGCCTGTATTTTAGAATGCTGTCATTAACTTAATGAGCTCGATCGACAAATCTCTTTGCGACTTTTGGTGCTTCTTAAACAAAACTCCAGCCAGCAGATAGATGTTTTCCGAATAAAAAGCCATTCCCTGTTCTCTGAGAGTGGCGATCGCGCTTTTCACCTTGGGTTCCGAGCTATAATAGCCAAAATTTAAAGGTGCAATTTCAAAATTCGCAACCGAGTAGCCTCGATCCAAGGCATAATCGATCAAACCCACAGGATTAGAATAGCTAGAAACCATCAGCAAAACTTCGTCGCTGCCCAAAGACAAAAGTTTCTTAGCAATTGTCGAACCATCACTCCCTCCGTGCAACAGCGGCTGGTAAATCTTATCATCCACCGCCGGCAAGTAAGGCGGATTTGAGATGACACAATCCGCCGACTCGTATAAAGGCGAATCAAAAAAAGAGCAATTGTTGACTGTGTATCGTTCGCTCAGTTCATATTGCTTAATTTGAGACTGAGCAATTTTCCAAGCTACATTATTTAGCTCAAATCCCTGTATTGTCCCATCAAAATCACTTCTCAGCAAAGACTTAATAACAGGACTTCCCTCTCCTGAACCAAACTCTACGATAAGTCGAGAATTGTCACTAGCATTTAACACTAAACTTTCCAAGCAGTGCGCGTAAAAATCCGATTCTTCCGGGCAGTGGAATACCTGTTTCAGAGGATGGGATGAAGTGAGCATAAATTCTGTAACCAAGTTGACTATTTTAAAAGTATCGAATAAGTAATATTCCAGCCATCTGTCGCAAGAGCTATTTTCTCAACTTGTACAATCTATCTATTCCTGTTTTACCTTGTGCGATCGAATAACTATTACTGCCGGCAGATTATCCAATTAACTAGATTAATCCGATTGACAGATTGCAATTAGAGCGATTGCTGGTGAGATAGTACCTAAGCAAATAATTGTAAATTTTAATAGTGTCAGATATGACCTTTTTTAATTATTCAGTTCCCCCTCTGCGCCGGAAACAGATTAACATCGAACTTCAGGATTTAGAAGGGCTTTGGCAGGTTCAGTTTCCCCTTGGCAAAGATCGATTTTATTCACAATTTTATACTTGTCTCGATCGAACTTGCTTGCTGTGGAGCTTGCTGTTAATAGCCATGTTCGGCACAGCACAATTTTTTTCTGTGAGTTGGATGCTGCAAGCCGGTTTGTGGTCAGCGCTCAGCCTCGTAGGTACAGCAGCAATGGTAAGCATGACATACTCTTGGGTCACAATAGAACGCCTGATTTGGGTGCTTTACGGTTGGGTAATACTAATGTTATTAGGATTGCTGCTGACCGATTTAGCAATTTTTCTCAGTTGGGGAAAAGTATTGGCGAATCTCTGTCCCCTGTGGTTGGGAATGAGCGGAATTGGGTATTTGGGGACTGGATTCGCAGTGCGATCGCGCGCGCTTTTAGCGGCAAGTTTATTTCACCTGTTGGGAATATTAATTTTACCTTACACGGGGGGTTGGCTTTTCCTATTTACGGGAGCCATAATGGTATTTAGCTTGCTCGTTTTAGCCGAATTGCAATGGGATATGCGCCAGCCTATGAACAGGCTCGATTAACTTGTGTACCACCGCGATTCCAACAGCTATCTCCAACAGCTATCAACGTCAAGCATTAACCACAAGTGATGAGTAGATTGCTAATGACTCATGATATCATGCCCGCTAGCATAACGTCACTGCGATTGGTGGGTAGTGAGGATGCTTCGTTCTCATCAAAACTTGAGGAATGAAGCCCTCACTACACAGCGAATAGGGGTTATGTTAGCGGACACGATATTACTAAAGGGTGATAACTAATTGCCACCAGACTGTACAGATTTGCGGGTTTGGTTAGTATCATCACCCTTGTGATGCCACGTGCCACCTTCTTGAACATATTCAGATTTTACACTGTTCCAAGCAACGCTAGTAGCACCATCTGCGCTCATTCCATCTTCGCTAGCGCTCTTAAAAGCAGCCTGAAAAATTTGTTTAGCTCCTTGGGGGAGTTCTTGTGCTTCCGAAGGTAAGGTGTCAAATTGTTGTTCTGGCATAATGACCTCTAATTATTAAACATAAATGTAATCTTATATACGAGAAGCAACTACTTTCCTCTCTCTAAAAGCAAGTTTTAAACCGCATTTTTCTCATTCTGAGGACAGATGTAATATTAAATTTATTCTGCTCCTCGAAGGCAAGGGGCTTGCGGTTGCTGGTTGGGCAGGATTTGGGTAATTTCCTTGCTTAAACATCGATTAATATGATTTCGGCTTTTTAACTTGCGAACTTAGAAAAAGCAATTAACGTTAGATAGCGAATTCTGGTAATAATTCGATGCAGCATAGTTAAAGTCCGCTTGGGAAAGGTGTTAGAGAACAAGCGCTCTCTGGCATAGTTTTCGCTTGACTATCTCAGAGTTTAGCCGATCGCACTCACAAGCAATTCTCACGAGTGGGCCGCCGCTGGTTAATTTAATCTCGTGGGGGATAGACTCGGATAGCCCTCAGTTCGCTTTCCTGTTTGAGGCAACTCAAATCCCAGCCCAAAGCCTTGCTGCTAGGGGGTTGCAGGTGTTCTGGCGACTCTGATCTGTCGGGCGTTTTGAGATAATTTAGTTTCTGGGAAAGTTTGAACGGTATTCTGCCAGTGCCCAAATTGCCAGCAGCAAGTTAAGGAAAAATAGCGATCAAAAAATTTTTAAACTAACTCATCTGGCGCAGTGCTAAGCCAAAATTGATGGTGATAAAATCAATAATTTCTGGCTCAAAGCACCAGCCGCCGGAGAAAATTTATAGGAAGAAGCGGCCGCTTGTCTCAGAAACCGGGTTGATGCTTATATGTCTCGTTACTCAACCCAAAATTTTTCAGATCAACCCGCTTTTTATCCCCCGTACACAAATTTTTAGAGAGCTAGTCTGCCGCTCAATCAAATTTCATCCACCACCTGAAATAAAAAGCCATTTTGTCAAATATTCCTAAAGATGAATGGCGAAGTTGAAGCATAAGTAATAGCTTATAAACTGTTAACGTAGCGGTGTAATTAATCAGGGAAAAATCATCAAGGGAACGGGACTAAATTTGCCCCCTTACCTTCATTATTCCGCAGCGAAGGTTAGAAAATTTGCACGTTACGCTGTCAATTTGACCCTGCGGTTTTGGCATCACAAGCGATCGCAGCACTCTATGCAAAAGCAAGCATTACCATGAAATCTTCTAAATTGTTGAAAGTTGTTTTAGCAAGCGCTTGTACTTTAGGTTTAGCAACGGTTTCCTTAGCAGTGCCTGCTTCAGCCCAGTCGGGCGGTGCTGGCGGCGGTGCTGGCGGCGGTGCTGGCGGTAGCGCCGGCACAGGCACAAGCGGTACAAGCGGTACAAGCGGTACCGGTACAACAGGCACAAGCGGTACAAGCGGTACGAGTGGCACCGGTACAAGCGGTACAACGGGTACAAGCGGTACGACAGGCACAAGCGGTACAACGGGTACGACTGGCACGGATACAACCGGTACAAGCGGTACGAGTGGCACCGGTACAAGCGGTACAACGGGTACGACTGGCACCGGTACAAGCGGTACAACGGGTACGACTGGCACGGATACAAGCGGTACAACGGGTACAAGCGGCACGGGTACAACGGGTACAACGGGTACAACCGGTACGAGTGGCACTGGTACAACGGGTACAACGGGTACAACGGGTACGACTGGCACGGATACAACCGGTACAAGCGGTACGAGTGGCACGGGTACAAGCGGTACAAGCGGTACCGATACAACCGGTACAAGCGGTACAACGGGTACGACTGGCACGGGTACAAGCGGTACAACCGATACCACTGGCACCGGCACAAGCGGTACAAGCGGTACAAGCGGTACGAGTGGCACCGGTACAACGGGTACAAGCGGTACAACTGGTACGACTGGTACAACTGGTACAACCGATACGACTGGCACGGGTACAACTGGTACGACTGGTACAACTGGTACAACCGATACGACTGGTACAACTGGTACAACCGATACGACAGGCACCGGCACAACTGGTACAACTGGTACGACAGGCACCGGCACAACTGGTACAACCGGTACAACCGATACCACATCGACGCCGGCTGATACTAATTCTGGAGTTTTGAGTGCTCGGCGCGATAGCCCCAACAATTTCGGGTGGCTGGGTGCCTTGGGCGCCTTTGGTTTGATCAACTTGTTTCGGAAAGGCAGTACACCCTCCCATCGGTAGTTTCGGGCGATTCCCTACGAGATAGTTTCACACGCGCGGACTTTTGAAAACAACTTAGAGGCTTAGAAATTCATGACTTCACTCAATCGCAAAAATTTGTTCAAAAAATTGGTAACAGTTGCCGGAATTGCCGGCGTTAGTTCCTTGATAGCTGTGCCGGGATTCGCAGAATTAAACCGCCAGACTAACGGCTTCAACCAGTCGGGCGAGCGAGTTTTTGAGCTTGCTGATAACGACTTAAACGATCCTAATTCTCCGGGACCTCCTGTTACAGATCCTAACAACAACAACAATCCTGGCGGTTCTCCCAACACTCCAAATACTCCCACCAACAACACTCCCGGTCGTTCTCCAAATACCCCCACCAACAACACTCCCGGCCGTTCTCCAAATACCCCCACCAACAACACTCCCGGCCGTTCTCCCAACACTCCAACAGGTGGCGAAACCTCGCCTAATTCTCTCAGCAGCAGAGACAGAACCTTTGTCATGCAAGCAGGTCAACTGGGTATGCTGGAAGTGGAACTTGGCAGATTGGCAGTGCAGCGCGGTTCTAGTGCTAGTGTGAAACAATACGGGCAAGAAATGGTTGAGGAACACACTCAAGCAAATAAAGAATTGATGCAGTTAGTAATGCAAAAGCAGGTTGAATTGCCAACCGAGATGAGTACGCAGAACACAGCTTTGATGAAGCGACTTTCGGGACTCTCCGGTAGAAGTTTTGACACTGCTTACAAGCAGGCTATGATCGAGAGCCACAATCAGGCTATTGCTCTGTTTCAAGCTCAATCTCAACAGGGACAAGATCCCGAGTTGAAGGCTTGGGCCACCCAGAAGTTGCCGAACCTTCAAGCGCACTTGCAAATGGTTAACCAAATGTTGGCAGATACCAGCCAGCCCAAATAGGAGGTAGAGGAGGTAGAGTGCGATAGCGTAAAACGCGATCGGACTCTACCTTTTGTGAGCCGAGAAGGAACAGTAATAAATTCTTTTAAACGCTATAATTTTTGAGAACAATGGAAGATTTTATCCGCAACTTGTTGGGCAGCAATATTACAGCAACGTGGCTGTTGTTAATCGTAGGTTTTTGCTGGATGGCTTACATACCCGGCCGCCTGAGAAATTAAAAATTATTAATTAAAAGTTCAAAATTAAGTAGGTAGGCGCAAATAAACCTTACCATCCAACAGACCTATTCTAGGGTGCCTCAGAGCCTCAGATTTTCTAGGGTATTTCATGCGCTCTCTCCGGGGCACCCTACAATTTAGTCTAAATTAATCATTTTTTAACAGACAGGCGTTCGATCGCCCGATCGCGGAAACAAGCAAGTGCGATCGGGCGATCGAATTTCACCGCAGATTTATTCAAACAACACAAAATTAATTAGTCCTCAGTGTCCACAAAAACACTCACAGCCGCCACAGCGATTAGCATTTCATCATTTTTATCATTCAGAGAGGCGATCGCCCTTCCTGGCACAATCATGCCCCCTTGCTCCACAATCAGAGTTTTGCTGCCGAAAGGGAGCACCGCCAACACCTCCTGTTCCCGCACCTGTTCCGGGTAAGGAACAGCCACCTTAACCTCAACAATCATCTGATTCGGGTCAGTCAAACCTGCCACTTCCCAGACCCCCAGCAAAGCATTGTGGGCGATCGCATTCCGTACAGCCCTTGCACAGGCTACAGTCGGTTCCTGCCCGTGCTGGTCTATACCCATCCCCATTTCAATGATGAAACATTTACGTGCCATTGTTGCCCCTTGGTTGATTTTTGTTTGTAGTCGATCGCACTTTTTGCCAAAACAATTATCAACCAAAGTGACCGCTCTTGATATTATTTTATAAATTGATATCACAACAAAAGAATAATATCAGTCTAAAAAAACAATCTAACTGTAGGCAAGCTTCAAACCCTTATGAAATCAGTCATTCTCAATCTCAAATCTCAAATGCTATAACTTATGGTAATATAACCAAATTCAGCTTTCCTCGCGGACTGCCAAACTCATCGCCAGCTTGAATCATGGATAGTTTTCTACCAATTGCCTACTTTCAAAACCAATTTCTCCCATTTACCGACGCCAAAATTTCCATAGCCACCCACGCACTGCACTACGGAACCGGAGTTTTAGGCGGGTTGCGGGGAATTCCCGACCCCCAAAATGCCGATCGAATATTGCTATTTAGATTAGACCGCCACTGTCAAAGATTAAGTCAAAGTGCCAGCTTCCTCCACTGCGATTTACCTGCCAGCAAAATCCAACAAATAATTATTGATTTTGTACAGAAAAACAAACCAACAAAATCATTTTATATCCGCCCTTTTATCTACACATCCAGTTTAGGAATTGCCCCCAGACTGCACAACGTAGAAACCGACTTTTTTGTCTACGGATTAGAACTTTCAGACTATTTGCCCAAAGAAGGAGTCAACTGTAGAATTAGCTCTTGGTACCGCCAAGAAGACCGCAGTTTGCCCTTAAGAGGTAAAATTAGCGGCGCCTACATCACCTCAGCTTTAGCTAAAACAGAAGCAGTAGAATCCGGCTTCGACGAAGCAATTATGATGAACACTCAGGGAAAAGTCAGCGAAGCTTCAGGGATGAACATATTTGTGGCCCGAAACGGTAAATTAGTTACTCCCGGTTTCGAGCAAGATATTCTCGAAGGAATTACCAGAGACAGCGTAATCACAATCGCCAGAGACTTAGGAATTGAAGTCATAGAAAGACCCGTTGATAGATCAGAACTGTTGATTGCAGACGAGATTTTCCTCTGCGGAACCGCAGCCAAAATTACGCCAATTAAGCGAGTAGAAAACTATCACTTGCCCAAAAACCGACCCCTCACCGAAAAGATTTTGGACAAACTAACCGGGATTATCGAAAATCGCGACAGCAAGTATCAAGACTGGGTATTTCCGATTGATCTTAATTAACCGTTTGTAGTGAGGAGTTCAGTCCTTCTTTTAAGAACTAAATTCCTCACTACAAACCATCAACTGGACTGCGGTGTCCTTACACCCGTCTGCTCTATTTCATCGGCTTAAAAACTTCTATATCGACACTCCAGAATTAACTACATCGATAATTAAGAAATGCTATGGAAGCTCGAGAATTTTACGAACAAGGATTCGACCTCGGTCGCAGGGGGCTGTACGAGGAAGCAGTTGCAGCTTTTACTCAAGCAATAAATCTCAATCCTGACTTTGTAGAAGCTTACATGATTCGTGCTACTGCTCGAAGTGGAACAGGAGATTTACAGGGGGGAATTGAAGATTTTGAGAAAGCTATGGATATCTACAGGTCTAGAGGACAATCGCAAATAGCTGATATGCTTTTAGTCCCCTGGAGTGCGCTGCACAATGAAATTAGGTTTAAGGACTAAAGTCCTTACTACAAACTAAAGTTCACTCACACAAAGCAGCCGCGTGAAATTGAATATGATCCTCCATAAAAGTAGCTATAAAATAATAGCTATGATCGTAACCTTCCTGCATTCTTAAAGTTAGCGGCTGTCCCGCTTTTGCACAAGCTTCCGCGAACACTTCCGGCAACAACTGCCCATCAGCAAGAAACGAATCAGCCGTGCCACAGTCAATCAGAATCGGACGGTTGTATTGCGCCTCAAGCACCAATTCGCTAGCATCCCAAGCCCTCCAGATATCTTTGTCGCCACCGAGGTAGTTTGCAAAAGCTTTTTGTCCCCAAGGGCAGCGCATTGGCGCGGAAATAGGCGCAAAAGCGGAAACTGAAAGATAGCGAGAGCCATTTTTCAACGCGCAAATTAACGCCCCGTGTCCGCCCATTGAATGACCGAAAATTCCCTGTTTTTCCGGTATCGCTGGAAAATTTTCGGCGATTAAATTCGGCAATTCATCAACCACATAACTGTACATCCGATAGTGAGAATTCCAAGGTGCGGCTGTCGCATCAACATAAAAACCCGCACCACTTCCTAAATCCCAATCGTCATCTTCGCCGGGGATACCAGTATTGCGCGGGCTTGTGTCGGGCGCAACCAGCATTAACCCGTATTTTGCCGCAAATTGTTGCGCCCCCGCTTTTGCCATAAAGTTCTCTTCTGTGCAGGTTAAACCTGATAGAAAATACAAAACTGGTACGGGTTGAGATAAAGCTTGGGGGGGCTGGTAAACTGCGAATTTCATCTCGCTGTTGCAGGTTGAGGATTGATGGCTGTAAAAGCCTAGTTTGCCACCGAAACTTTTCTGTTCTTTGTGCAGTTTTAGGGAGTCTGATATCATGTTAATTCTATTTCATTTTTTAATTAGATTTTTTTTTACCGCAGAGGGCGCAGAGGGCGCAGAGGAAGAGGGAAGAGAGAAAGATTTTTGTTCAAAATGTCAAAACTGTGCGAATTACTTCGCCTTTGTGCATTAAATCAAAGGCTTCGTTGATTTTGTCGATCGGCATTACCTGAGTTACCAGACTGTCAATATCAATTTTACCGTCCATGTACCAATCAACAATCTTAGGCACATCAGTTCTGCCTTTTGCCCCGCCAAAAGCCGTGCCTTTCCAAACCCTGCCAGTTACTAGCTGAAACGGGCGGGTACTAATTTCTTGACCGGCTCCCGCTACCCCGACAATTACGCTCACGCCCCAACCTTTGTGGCAGCATTCTAAAGCTTGGCGCATCACATTAATGTTGCCGATACATTCAAAACTGTAATCAGCTCCACCTTTGGTTAAATCTACCAAATAAGGCACTAAATCGCCTTCCACTTCGCGGGGATTGACAAAGTGAGTCATGCCGAATTTTTCCGCCATCTCTCGCTTGTCGGGATTCAAGTCTACGCCGACAATCATGTTAGCTCCCACCATGCGAGCCGCTTGAATTACATTCAAACCCACGCCGCCCAAACCGAAAACTACCACATTAGAACCAGGCTCGACTTTCGCAGTATTTATGACAGCGCCGATGCCAGTTGTTACGCCGCAGCCGATTAAACAAACTTTATCAAAAGGAGCATCTTCGCGAATTTTTGCTACTGCAATTTCCGGCAATACTGTATAATTAGCGAAGGTAGAAGTTCCCATGTAATGGTAAAGTTTCTGCCCGTCTATGGAAAACCTGCTCGTGCCGTCGGGCATCACTCCCTGGCCTTGAGTCACGCGAATTGCTTGACAGAGATTAGTTTTGCGACTCAAACAATATTCGCAGTTGCGGCATTCGGGAATGTAGAGAGGAATTACCCGATCGCCCACTTTGACACTCGTGACTCCCGCCCCCACTTCTGCGACAATCCCGGCTCCCTCGTGGCCTAAAATAGCCGGAAACAAACCTTCAGGATCGGCACCGGAAAGAGTGTAAGCATCAGTGTGACAAACACCCGTGGCTTTAATTTCCACCAGCACCTCTCCAGCCTGCGGCCCATCCAGATCCACCGTTTCAATACTCAAAGGTTGGCCGGCACTGCGAGCAACTGCTGCTTTTACTTTCATGCTTTCTCCCTGCGATCTATTTGTCAATTCACCAGTCAATATGTATTGTATTACTTAATGTCAAACTTGGAGCAAATCTATGACAAAATTAATTGTAATTACCGGAGTCAGTCGCGGTCTTGGTCTTGCCATGACCGAAAAGTTTATGGAATTGGGACATACAGTTTTGGGATGCGCCCGTTCTTCCGAAGCGGTGGAAAAACTCAACCAAAAATATAGTGCGCCCCACCATTTTACTTGTTTGGATGTCACCAACGACGATCGAGTAAAAGCTTGGGCAACAGAAATGCTGGCAAAAAATGATCCGCCAGATTTGTTAATTAATAATGCAGGCGTAGCTAATCATCTCGCGCCTCTTTGGAATATCAGCCACGAAGAATTTTCGCAGGTAATTGATGTTAACATTAAAGGTACGGCTAATGTAATTCGCCACTTTGTCCCGGCAATGATTGCTCGAAAAAACGGCATAATTGTCAACTTTAGTTCTGGTTGGGGAAGGTCAACTTCGCCGGAAGTCGCGCCCTATTGCGCTTCCAAGTGGGCAATAGAAGGACTTACCCGATCGCTCGCTCAAGAATTGCCCGCAGGTATGGCAGCAGTTCCTGTGAATCCGGGGATAATTCACACAGATATGCTGGACATTTGTTTCGGAGAAGATGCACCAAATTACCCGTCAGTCAAAGCCTGGGTACAAAAAGCAGTTCCTTTTTTACTCAAGTTGAAAGCTTCAGATAACGGAATGCCGCTGACTGTTCCTGGATAATACACCAACCCTTACAGCATTTGCGAACATCTCTCCTTTCTTCTCCTCTGCGCCCTCTGCGCTCTCTGCGGTTCATAAAAAAATCTCAAAAATGAAATAAAATTGCTATATTCCCAAATCATATCAAATCCGTTAGCATCGGAATAGTAAATTCGAGTTCACTGTCAACAGTCAACAGTCAACAGTCAACAGTCAACAGTCAACAGTCAACAGTCAACAGTCAACAGTCAACATCATTCCGGTGTAACCGGAAATGATATCACAACTCTTTCCCCAAATAGCAACTGTGAACTTGCCGCTAACCTCCCCCTCGCAAACCGAAACCCGCAAAGCAGACCACCTGCGGATTTGCCTCGAAGAAGACGTACAATTTCGCGAAACTACCAGCGGCCTCGAACGCTACCGTTTTGAACACTGCTGTTTGCCAGAACTCGATCGCACCGAAATCGATTTAACCTCCACATTTCTCGGCAAAAAACTAGCCGTTCCCCTGCTAATTTCCTCAATGACCGGCGGCACAGAATTAGCCCAGACTATCAATTATCGCCTCGCCGATGTCGCTCAAGAATACAAACTAGCAATGGGAGTCGGTTCCCAGCGAATCGTCGTAGAAAATCCTCAACTCGCTCCTACATTTGCCGTCCGTCGCCGCGCTCCCGATATTCTCCTGTTTGCCAATATCGGAGCCGTTCAATTAAACTACAATTACGGTTTGGAAGAGTGCCAAAAAATTATTGATATTCTCGAAGCAGATGCCCTAATTTTGCACCTCAATCCGCTGCAAGAGTGCGTTCAAACCGAAGGCGATACTAACTTTAAAGGACTGCTAGAAAAAATTGCAAAATTGTGCGATCAATTACCAGTACCAGTTATTGCTAAAGAAGTCGGTAACGGTATTTCAGGAAAGATGGCAAAGAAATTGCTCGCCGCCGGGGTAGGTGCGATCGACATTGCCGGGGCCGGAGGCACTTCTTGGGCGAAAATAGAAGGAGAGCGAGCTAAAGATAGCAAGCAGCGCAGGTTAGGCGCAACCTTTGCCGACTGGGGAATACCGACAGCCGAGTGCATTGTCAGCACCCGCGCCGTAGCGCCGGATGTTCCTCTGATTGCCTCTGGGGGCTTGCAGAATGGGTTGGATGCAGCGAAGGCTCTCGCGCTTGGCGCGGATATTGCGGGACTGGCGCGGCCGTTTCTACAAGCTGCAGCGGAATCGGAATCAGCCGCAGCCCTTCTAGCTGAGGTGTTAATTGCAGAAATCGCTACCGTGATGTTCTGTACGGGCTGCGGTAATTTGGATGAGCTAAAACAATCTGGGGTTTTGGAAAGGTTAAGATAAAAGTGAGTCAGCAGTCAAAAGTCATTAGTCAGCAGTCATTAGTCAGCAGTCATTAGTCAACAGTCATTAGCTAATAACTAACGACAGGGGATAATTACTACATCCTACTTGCAGGAATGACCAATAAAATCGTTTCCGGTGGCATCGGAATAATATTTTGCCGAGTGCAGTGCGAGCGGGACACTTGCACACTCGGTATCATTCCGTTCTAACCGGATGTTATATAACTAATGACTACTGACTAATGACTAATGACTAATGACTACTGACTAATGACTACTGACTACTCAGGGCAAACGCATCATGTCAACAAGCGGGAATTTTACCGTGCTTGTTGCGACTATTATCGATAGCTGTAGTTTATTGAAAAGAGATTTGACTGCCGATAGCGGTGGCTATTCCTCAAAACACTACTACTATTCTCCCGGCAATTTAGATGCGTTTGCCCTGACTGACTACTGACTACTGACTACTGACTACTGACTAATAACTAATTACCAATTATCTAATGAAAGATTTCCTAAAATATACCTGTGCAAGTTTACTGGGAACCTTCCTAGGAATGTTGCTGCTGGGCAGCATCGGATTGGGCGGACTGGTACTGCTAATTGCTATGGCGGCATCGTCGTCCAAAGATTCGGGCCCGCAAGTTAAAGATAAGTCGGTATTGGTATTAGACCTTTCTTTAAATATTACCGACAGCAAACCGAGCCGTAGCACTGGCGCGGCGATTGAAGAAGTGCTTTCGGAAGATTCCGGCGATACAGTGACGCTGCGGACTGTTTTAGACACGATCGAATATGCGAAAAAAGACCCGAAAATCGTTGGCCTTTATCTTGAAGGCAGCTCGGAGTCGAGCAGCAGCGGGTTTGCCAATCTCAAAGAAGTTCGAGGGGCATTGCAGCGTTTCCGAGATGCCAAAAAACCCATTTTTGCTTACCAAATGGACTGGAATGAACGAGATTATTACCTCGGTTCCGTTGCTAATACAATTGCAGTCAATCCTTACGGCGCTTTGGAACTCAACGGTTTTAGTAGTCAGGCAATGTTTTTCACCGGTGCTTTGGAAAAATACGGCCTGGGAGTGCAAGTGACTCGCGTCGGCAAATACAAGTCAGCCGTTGAGCCGTTTTTGCTTACAAAAATGAGTCCCGAAAATCGCCAGCAAACTCAAAAGTTGCTCGGAGATATGTGGGGAGAATACCTGCAAACTGTCGCCCCGAGTCGCAAAGTGACTGTTCCGCAACTGCAAGCGCTTGCAGATAATGGCGGAACTTTGATGGCTGACGAAGCTCTCAAAAGCAAGTTAGTTGATAAAGTTGTATACTTTGACGAAATATCGACCGAACTCAAAAAACTCACAGGAACAGATGGCGAAAACAAATCTTTCAAGCAAATTAGTTTGAAAAACTACGCGAAAATTGCTGAGGATAAAAACTCAACTGATGCTAACAAGAAAAACCAAGTTGCTATACTTTACGCTGAAGGAGAGATTGTAGACGGCGAAGGGGGCCCGACTCAAGTAGGAGGCGATCGCATTGCTCAAGAAATGCGGAAAATTAGAGAAGATAACGACGTAAAAGCAGTGGTTTTGCGCGTCAACAGTCCCGGAGGCAGCGCGACGGCGGCCGAAGTCATTGCACGCGAAGTGATGCTGACGGGGAAAAAGAAACCAGTTATTGTTTCAATGGGCAATTTGGCAGCATCCGGCGGCTATTGGATTTCGATGGGTTCCAACCGCATTTTTGCCGAACCCAATACGATTACCGGTTCTATTGGCGTTTTTGGAATGCTTTTCAACGCCGAAAAGTTGGCCGCTAACAACGGCCTAACTTGGGACGTGGTGAAAACCGGCCGCTTTGCGGATACTACCACGGTTTCCCGTCCGAAAAATCCTCAAGAATTGGCGAATATTCAGAGGATAGTCGATCGCATTTACGATCGATTTATTACTAAAGTCGCCAACTCCCGCAAACTGCCGAAAAACAAGGTACAAGAAATTGCTCAAGGCAGGGTGTGGTCTGGTACGGCCGCGAAACAGTTGGGTTTAGTCGATGAAATTGGCGGGCTTGAAGATGCTGTCAGAGAGGCGGCGAAGCAAGCTAAACTCGGCGACGATTGGAAGGTGGAAGAATATCCCAAACGCCGCACTTTGGAGGAGCGAATTTTGGAAAAAATTTCCGGCGTTCACGTTTTGAAACCAGCCGCCAAACTCGACCCGCTAACGGCCGAATTTAAGAAAATGCAAGATGAATTGGCTGTGATTAAGTCGATGAACGACCCGCAGGGGGTTTATGTTCGCTTGCCTTTCACTTTGCGGATTGATTAATTGATAGCTGGTAAAAGTATAGTCATTTATTGCATGACATGGGAGGCGTTGAATCCCTCCCCTTTCACTTTTACTTTGAGCGGATTAACCCGCCTCGGCTGAACTACGCAGCTCCCTATCCCATTGCTAAACGCATTTGGGATTGCTTTTCTCAAAATATTGTAAGATCCGTTAATATCCGCATTGATTAATTGACCGACCGATGTTTTGTACAATCCTCTCTTAATTCGCTTGCCACTAAATTCGACATCATTAGCGCCAGTCTTCCCATAAACAGGGATTGGGTCTAAAGCTAGAAAGTTCGATTTAGAAGTATAGGATTCTTCTTGAACAATCACCGTTATCCCAACCAATTCAGCTTTGTATTCTAACATTTCAATTAATCGGGAATGAGGAACACTTACGAACTTCTGATTGGTTTGCTTACCTAAGCTAATCTCGCTCTTCCATTGTAGGTTTTTTCCAATTACTAGCGTCCCAATTTTTCGTGCGATGAGAAGATTAATTATAAGCCGGCTGGAGGAGTGCAAGTAATTATCTACTTTTTGATTGCGACAACGAGTTAGGCGTTGAATACGGGATGATGTCTTGCTACTTCCTTTCAATTGAGATTGTAGTTGTGCCTTACGCTTGTTGTAGAACTGATTGAGCGATTTCAATGGTCGCCCGTTAATCAGGAGAGGGGTAAAACCCGACTGATTTGAAGTTAACGCCACTAAATTATTTAGTCCCAAATCGATACTAGCTACAGCTTCTTTTTTAATCTGTTCGACGGTGGACTCCGGTTCATTATAAATTACCTCAATTACATAGGAATCACATTTGGGAACCAGCCTAACTTGGCAAATTCGATCGGGTTTTATTTTGGTTTTTATGGAGATTTCTGTACCCGAAAGCTTAATAACTCCTTTCTTCAATTCCTTGCTACTAATCGCCTGAATCGTATAGACAAGAATATTTCGACCCTTGACTTTATCTTTGTACTTCGGTAGTTTCGGGCGACCAGTAAATTTAGAGGAATCAACTTTGTAAGCTTTGACTGCTTCAAAAAACGATTTCCAGTTCTTGTCCAATATCATCAAGATTTGTTGACTTACCTTGGCTGGCAAAACCTTGTAGGCTTGATGAGACTTCATTAAACGGTTCATCTCGTTGTAATTAATGTAACCCCATCCATAGACAAAACTCTGACGAATGACGTAGTTAGCGGCATTGTAGAGATTCTTGGATTTAAAAGCTAATTCATCAATCTGGGCGAAACGGTGTTCCGTAGATTTAATGATGTGCCTCTCTGCTAGTTGCATCCCGACTCTCCATTTTTTAACTAGCGCAACAATTTTGGATTGGACTTTCTTGACTATCTGATACTACCATTGTTTATTGATGCTTACAATCTTAATGAAGTTTTATGATACCAAGTCCGGGCTTTTTACCCCTTTATTCTTAGTCCCCCTCTGTTGAGACGAAAGTTTTGCTCTTGAACCGTTGCAAGCGCTGAGTCTGATAGGGGTTTTTAACCCGGGCTTGGTAAAAGTAGGCTGACCAAGAATTTCTTGATGGTACAGCCCCCGGATTTATCCGTGGAATCAATCCAAAATCCAAAATCGAAAATCAGAAGAGCCCCCGCATTTATCCGTGGGCTCGCCTCTAAAATCTAAAATCTAAAATCTAAAATCTAAAATCGATTGACGCATCCTACACACAACTGAAAAACCCGGTTTCTCGAAGAAACCGGGTTTATGAATACCCTAAAAGTCGATCAACTGGGAATTGGCAATATTTATTATGCTGCACGCTGAGTTAACAATCCCCAGATGAAAAGTAGAACGATCGCACCGACGACTGCAAAAGCTATGCTGGGTAGGCTAATTACTCCGAAGGATGCTCCCCCGCTCGTCCCCAATAGGACTTGACCTAGATAACCTCCCACTAGCGCGCCCAAAATTCCTAAACCTGTTGTTGCCAGAAAACCGCCGCCTTGAGTTCCCGGATAAATGGCTTTGGCGATCGCACCGGCAATCAGTCCTAAAACGATCCAAGCAATAATTCCCATTTCTCTTTCTCCTGAATACTTAAACTTTTCTCGTCCCTTGTCTTATGTTCTTAGAATAACAACCGCTATCGGGGACTTACCTCTACCGCAGGGAGGAACCGAAAGTGGTAGGATTTCTCATGAATCGTCGGAGTTTGAGGCTGTTTAATATCTCAAAAGAGTTAACCCACTTTTTCGAGGCAAGAAAGGTACTTATGCTCAAAGCAAAAGGGAAATAGGAGAATCTTTTCTGGGATTTTTTGTGTTTTGGTAGTTAAAAAAATTACAATATTTCTGTGAAATGAGGAAAGTTTGCGCCCGATGAATCTGACTCTGTGCATGATTGTGAAGAATGAAGAGGCAACACTGTCGCGGACTTTGGACAGCGTTAAGGGTGTTGTTGACGAAATGGTGGTGGTGGATACGGGATCGGGCGATCGCACCCGTGAAATTGCCAGAGAATCCGGGGCGAGGGTTTATGACTTTGAATGGTGCGACGACTTCGCAGTGGCGCGCAATGAGTGTCTGAAGCACGCCCAGGGCGACTGGATTTTGGTATTAGATGCCGATGAGGTTTTGGTACCGGAGATTCTACCTCAAATAAAGCAGGCCATTGCGAGCGATCGGCTGCTGCTAATCAATCTCATCCGTCAAGAAATCGGTGCCTCTCAATCTCCCTATTCCCTAGTGTCGCGCTTATTTCGCAATCGCCTCGACATCCGCTTTTCTCGCCCTTACCACGCAATGGTAGACGACAGCGTGGCTGAGATTTTGCAGAGGGAACCAAAATGGACAATAGCTTCTCTCCCCGATGTGGCGATTTGGCACTCTGGTTATCAAAAAGATGCGATCGCAGCAAAAGGTAAATTCCAAAAAGCTCAAGCAGCAATGGAACGCTATCTCGCTTATTATCCCAACGATGCTTATGCTTGTAGCAAATTAGGCGCTTTGTATGTAGAAACCGGGCAAATTGGGCGGGGAATTAATTTATTAACCAAAGGCTTGACTGCGGAGACCATTAATGATTCTATTCTTTACGAACTCAACTATCATTTGGGAATTGCTTATCGCCAGCAGCAGCAATTTGTTAAAGCAAAAGAACACTATCAAGCGGCAATTAATACAGATGTGTTCCCGCCGCTAAAGTTGGGCGCTTACAATAATTTGGGCAATTTGCTCAAAGATGAAGGAGATTTGAAGTCTGCTGAAAAAGCTTACAAAGCAGCTTTAAAAATTGACCCTAATTTTGGAACAGGTCACTACAATTTGGGACTGACGCTGAAGGCAGCCGGAAATTTAGCAGATGCGATCGCCTATTACCGACAAGCGATAAAAATCGATCCCGAACACGCGGAAGCTCATCAAAACTTGGCAGTAGCCTTGCTGAAAATTGGCAAAATGCCAGAGAGTTTAGCAGAATTCAAAAGAGCGATCGCCCTTCACGAACAGCGCCGCCCCTTTGAAGCAGAACGCCTGCGCCGGGGACTGCAAGAAATGGGTTTACTTTAAACTTGTTACCAAATAATTTGTAGGGGCAATCCCCCCGTGGTTGCCCCTCTTGTTACCAAATAATTTGTAGGGGCAATCCCCCCGTGGTTGCCCCTCGAACCGGACGGGGTAAGCACGGGGGCATTACCCCTACAAACTGTAAAAATTCCCAGCAAAATCAAGCAATTATCTCTACTTTGCCGCTATCCAAATCGTAGCGGCCCCCAACAACTTTAAGCTTGCCCGCTTTCACTGCTTTAGCTAAAATAGGCGAGGAGGATTGTAACTTATTTACATTCATTTTCACATTAGCTCTGACTGCGTTATCCCAGGCATCGCCTTTTTGACCTTTGGTCGAATCAACTGCAGGTTTAATCGCCGCCACCAAAGTGCTAATGTGACCCGGAACAGCTTTGCCATCTAAAGCTGCTTTGACAGCACCGCAGCGTTCGTGGCCCAGAATTACTAATAGTGGCACGCCTAATTCTAAGGCGGCATATTCTATATTACCGAGAACCACATCGTCTAGAAAATTGCCAGCTACTCGGATATCAAATAAATCCCCCAATCCTTGGTCGAAAATAATTTCGGGAGTAACGCGCGAGTCAGAACAAGCCAGGATGGTTGCAAACGGATGTTGACCCTGGGCTACTTCTACAACTCGCGATCGAGCTTGGTCGGGAAATGTCCGTTTTTGCTGAAGGTAGCGTTGATTACCCGCCATCAATTTCTTAAGAGCACTGTTAGGAGTAATGTCAGTAGGAGTAATGTCAGAGATTGCCTCGGCCTTTGCTGCTTCGGCTTGTAAAAACGCAGGTGCAAAGCTTGCCGCCAGCATCCCTGCACCAGCCCTCAACATTAAATTGCGTCGCGAAATCATGCTTCTACTTTCGCTTTCATTCATTGTTTGTAACTCGGTTCAATTTTTTCTATTTTATACCATAATATCTACCACAAGCTCAGTCAGACTTCTGGGATTTTTCTTTGCAAGCTGCTCCCGCACAATGTAAACTTCAAAAAAGTGGCCCATTTTTATTTCATTCCTATTTTATTTAGTAAAGTCAACGGCGGTCATCCTTCTGCGGACAGGGATGCTAGAATGTATCTAAAACGACTATTTTTTATCAATGGCTCGAAATGTCCTACGTCGCCAGCATTCATATCTATCCGGTCAAGTCCCTTGACGGCATAGCAGTCAGTCAAGCAACTATTCTAGCCAGCGGAGCTCTAGAAGGCGATCGCTCTTTTGCAATCTGCGATGCAGCAGGAGAATTGGTTAGCACTAAGCACAACAGCGGAGTCCGTTTTCTACGGTTATCCTTTGACATCAAAAAGAGAATTGCCGGCCTGAAAATTCAAGGCACCGAACAAGAAATATTTTTTCATGTAGATAGAGAACGCTTGGCAATAGAATCTTGGTTGAGCAACTACTTCGGTTTCCCTGTCAAGTTAATTGAAAACTTGCTGACAGGTTTTCCCGACAATACCGCTGCACCAGGGCCAAGCATTATCAGTACCGAAACAATTGCCGAAGTTGCATCTTGGTTTCCGAGAGTTTGCGTTAACGAGATGCGCCATCGCTTGCGAGCTAATATTGAAATAGGAGATGTCCCGGCTTTTTGGGAAGATCAACTTTTACCACAAGCCGATGAAATTGTTAGGTTGAAAATAGGGACTGTAATATTTGAAGCTATTAATCCCGCTCAGCCATTTATCCTATCTACGCGAAATTATGGGGCGAAAGCAGGCGATCTCAATTTTAAAAATATACTAACAGCCAAGCAGAAGGAAATTATGCCTGACTTGGTAAAAAAAGGGCATTTAAATCACTTTAGTCGGCTGATAGTTAACACGCGACTCGCACCTCAAGCACCAGAAAAAATATTACACATAGGAGACGAAGTTGCCATTCTCCGCGTCAGCAACTCTCTATTGAATACCCTTTCTGATTAGTTGTATGGTACGAATCGGATCAAGCCGGCGGCAACTCCAAAGTAAGTTGACCTAAAACACCAGTTCTAAAATCGTTTAACATCTGCCGCGCCGTTCGTTCGACATCTCCTTTATACCTGTCTTTTGCTACCTCGTGCAGATAATCTTCACCATTACTAGAGGCTGCATCTAATTTATACCTGGATTTGAAACCAGATATTGATATCAAAGTCTCATCAGTCGCCTCCAGCCCTCGCAGCAAATCTACCATAGCTGCTGCTACTACCTGATTGTCGTAAGCTGCTTCGCCAATATCTTCGCAAATAGCTAATTTTATGGCATTTTCTTGATTGTTAATTCGGGTTGGGATCACTCCGGGGGCATCTAATAATTCAATTTCGTCAGAAATGCGAATCCATCGCAGCGATTTAGTTACTCCAGCTCTGCGGGCACTGTCTACCACTCTCCGCCCTAACAGCCGATTAATTAAAGCAGATTTTCCCACATTGGGAAATCCCATTACCACTGCCCGGACTGGACGGGGCAGCATACCTCGATCGAACCTTCTTTTATTTAGCTGCACCCCAGCATTCTGCACCGCATCCGCCACAGCGTCTACTCCGTGACCGTGCTCGGCATTAGTAAAATACGCAGTTTCCCCCTGGGCCTCAAACCATGTTTCCCACGCCTCGCGCGATCGAGGCGTAATCATATCCATGCGGTTGACGACCAATACTCGCGGCTTGCCGCCCACCCAGCTCGGCATTTGGGGGTGATAAGTAGCCAATGGAATGCGGGCATCTCGGACTTCAAGCACCACATCTACCCGCTTTAGCTGTTCTTTTAATGCCCGTTCAGCTTTGGCAATGTGACCGGGATACCAGTGAATTTTCATTAGTTAGTTGACTGTTGACTGTTGACTGTTAACTGTTGACTGTTGACTATTGTTATTGGTTAGTTGTGATTGGTTAGTTGACTGTTGACTGTTGTTATTGGTTAGTTCTTAGTTGTTAGTTCTTGAATGACAACTAACAACTAAGAACAGTCAACTGCCAACAGTCAACTGTCAACTGACAACTGACTAAGGCACAATCAAAACTGCACAAGGAGACAGATTGATTACCCGACTGGTAACGCTGTCAGACGCCCCATCATCGGTTAAACCCATCCCCCGACAGCCCATCACAATCAAATCGGCCCCAATTTCGTCCGCCACATCGCAAATCGTGAAAGCAGGTTTGCCTTCCCGTTCGATGATTTCAGCTTCAATTCCCTGCTGGGAAAACATCGATTGGGCCTCAGAAAGAAGTTTGGCGACTGCTTCGGGGGAAGTCATCACCTCGCGCGCGGGGGCGTCGGCCTCCTCGGCTGGGGGCTCGACTACCGAGAGAATAACTAAGCGAGAACCGTAGGTTTTTACGATATTGACCACCTTTTCGGCAGCTTCGCGGGCTTCTCGGCTTTGATCGACAGGAAATAAGACTGTCTTGAACATACTGCACATCTCCGGGACACGGACTCCGATAAAATGTTTAGGTTAAGCCAATCAGTGCCGTTTGTTCCATCTTCCGTTTTTTGTACGGGCGCGGTTGAATGCGTCCGAGGCCGGGGTGCAAGTTACCAGTGCCGCCATTTCAACGGAATTCGACAAAAACACACATATTAGGAGGTTAATCCTGTGACAAAAAAAACTGTAGCAAATTTATCGGCATCGGACTTATCGGGCAAACGGGTATTGGTGCGGGCGGACTTTAACGTGCCGCTCGACAACGGCAATATCACCGATGATACTCGCATCCGGGCGGCTCTGCCGACAATTCAAGATTTAGCGTCCAAGGGCGCTAAGGTGATTTTGTGCAGCCACTTCGGCCGTCCCAAGGGTGTAACGGAGAAGTTGCGCTTGACGCCGGTTGCTGTGCGCCTGTCGGAATTGTTGGGCAAAGAGGTCAAAAAGACTGACGACTGCATCGGTGATGAAGTCGCTGCTACAGTCGCGGCGATGCAAGATGGCGATGTGCTGTTGCTGGAAAATGTCCGCTTCTACCCAGAGGAGGAGGCAAACGACCCAGAATTTGCTAAGAAGTTAGCTTCTGTGGCCGATTTGTATGTCAATGATGCTTTTGGTACGGCTCACCGGGCTCACGCTTCTACTGAGGGCGTTACTAAGTATCTGAGTCCTTCTGTGGCTGGGTTTTTGATGGAGAAGGAACTGCAATATCTCGGCAGTGCGATCGACAATCCTCAGCGTCCTTTAGCTGCTATAATCGGCGGTTCTAAGGTTTCCAGCAAGATTGGAGTCATTGAAAAACTGCTCGAAAAGTGCGACAAACTGCTGTTGGGCGGTGGCATGGTTTTCACCTTCTACAAAGCTCGCGGCTTGAACGTGGGCAAGTCTTTGGTGGAAGAGGACAAGCTGGAATTGGCTAAGTCTTTGGAAGCTAAGGCGAAGGAACGGGGAGTTACTTTTCTGTTACCTACTGATGTGGTAGTTGCTGACAAGTTTGATGCGGCGGCTAACACTCAAACTGTTCCTGTAGAAAGCATCCCCGACGGTTGGATGGGTTTGGATATCGGCCCGGATTCAGTAAAAACTTTCCAAGATGCTTTGGCCGATTGCAAAACGGTAATCTGGAACGGGCCGATGGGCGTGTTTGAGATGGAGAAGTTTGCTGTAGGAACTGAAGGTATTGCTCATTCTTTGGCTGGACTTACTAAAACTGGTACTACCACAATTATCGGTGGTGGTGACTCGGTGGCGGCTGTGGAACAGTTGAATTTAGGTGAACAAATGAGCCACATTTCTACTGGTGGCGGTGCTAGTTTGGAGTTGCTAGAAGGTAAGGAATTGCCTGGTGTTGCTGCTTTAGATGAAGCTTAATTAAGTTAAGTAGGGCGGGCTTTGCCCGCCTTGCTGGAAGCAGGTCTATATCCTTGGCTGCGAATCATTTTTTTGAAGATTTACCGCAGAGGGCGCAGAGAACGCAGAGCAAGAGGAAAGAGAGAAGGATATGGGTTTAAAGTCTATAGTTTGCTAGTATAATTTGTTTGAAGTAGCAGTGAGGTTTGTTTGTGAAACTTAAACTCTTGGCAACTGTAACGGCAAGTTTAGCTTTGTTTGGGCTGGCAGTTCCGGTTAAGGCTCAAAATCCAGATCATGTTAGGCAATTGCTGGAAACTAAAGAGTGCGAAGGCTGTGACTTGAGAAATGCTGATTTGTTCAAGGCTAGCTTGTACAGAGCTAATTTAAGAGGAGCCGATTTAAGCGGAGCAAATCTCTATGAAGCTAATTTGTTGGAAGCGGATTTAAGTGATGCTAATTTGGCCAATGCTAACTTAGTTAATGCCGAAATGTACGGGGCTGAATTGAATGGTGCTAATCTGCGAAATGCGGATTTGTCTAATGCTTTTTTGGGCCGGGCGAATCTGACGAGTGCGGATTTGCGCGGTGCTAAACTTTTTAATGCGAATCTGGGGGAAGCTTATCTGTTGCAAGCTAATTTGTCGAATGCCGATTTGAGACGTTCGCTGCTGTTTAGAGTTAATTTGAATCGTGCGAATTTAAGCGGAGCGGATATGTCTTTCGCGGATGTGCGGGATACTAATTTGCAGAATGCTATTTTGTCAAATACTAGGCTTCCTCGCGCTCAATTGGCCGGGACAAATATTGATGCGGCGAATAATGTGCGGCAGGCTGATTTGGAACGTGCCAACTTGCGAGGTACGAATTTGGGGCCGGGGGTTTGCGTGAGCACTAATTTTCCTTATTGTGTTTTGAATTTGGAAGAAAAATTTTAGACTCTAGTTCCCAGATTCATCTGTGGAGTAAATCTAAAATCTAAAATCTAAAATCTAAAATCCCCTGGCTGGCGCACCCTAAGTTTAGATCCGAGCTAAGTTTGAGGTGGTTTGTATCCTCTTTCTAGGGCAAATCTCACAAGCTGGGCACGATTATCTAACTGTAATTTGCTGAAAATGCTGCCTAAATGAGCTTGCACAGTCCGGGGGCTAATAAACAGCCGATCGCTAATTTGTTTGTTAGTATAACCCTGGATCACTTCCCAAAAAACTCTTTCCTCGGCTGGTGTTAAAGGCAAAGGTGCAGGTGCTGGCAATACTGCCACCAATGGTGGTTCCACCGCCCTACCGCTAGAAGTTTGAAGCAGTCGGACAATTTCGGCGTGAATGCGGTGAGAGCGCTCTAACTGCGCCTTTACCTTAGCTAAGATTTCTTCAGACTGAAAAGGTTTTACCAGATAATCGTCACCGCCGATCGAATGACCTTCAACTTTTGACTCCAACTCGCCTTGACCCGACAAAAATATAAAGGGGACTAACTGTCCCAAACGGGTAGTTCGCAAACGGCGACAAAACTCAAACCCGTCCATTTCCGGCATCATGACATCTGAAATTACCAAATCTGGGGGGGCATTTTCAAAAATCGAGAGCGCCTCAACCCCTGAATTAGCGCATTCCACCCGATATCCTTGACTTTCCAGGTACATTGCTAAGACTGTTTGACAGTCTGCTTCGTCGTCCACCACTAATATTCTTTCCATGACAGGCTTGCACCAATTCCAGTTGGACAGTTTTTGAAACTGCCAGTCCCAAAGTAGGAACTTAATTGAGTTTACCTCCTGCCACTTGATAAAGGCTCGCAATTTCAAGACGCCACACTTTCTCAAATATTCCAATTAGGGGCGCCTAGCGCCTAAAAGGGGAAGCAGTAGAGCAATATGGGGAACAATACTTTCTTTGATTCGCCTATCATCAAAAGCTACAACTTTTTAGGAGGTAGCGTCAACTTTTATGCAGAAAATAGAACGTAAAAGAAAGAATTTTTTTCTATTATACAGAAATATTGGTGACACTTACACTATTCCTAGACGCGACATTGAAAGGTTTTTAGATTTTTCTGGTTCGGACACAGGTACAAAAGGGACAACGCGACTAGGTGCTGCTGGGGGCGGCGCGAACAAACTAGGGTCGGCAACCAACATACTTTCAATTATCGCTGCTGGTTCGGGGCGACTGAACAGATACCCCTGTATGATATCGCACTGATGTTGTTTCAAAAAATCTAGTTCTGCTTCTGTTTCCACTCCCTCAGCAATTACAGTCATATTCAAACTGTGACCCAGTAAAATTACTGCTGTAGTAATAGCAGCATTTTGAGTATCTTCGTTGGCATTACGGACGAAAATTCGATCGATCTTTAAGCTGTCAAAAGCAAATTGCTTGAGATATCCTAAAGTAGCGTAACCGGTGCCGAAGTCGTCAATAGCAATCCGAATTCCTAGAGCTTTTAGTTCGTTTAAAGTAGCGCCTGCTACTGTCGCATTTTCCACCAAAGCGCTTTCGGTCATTTCTAATTCTAAATTCGCAGGCTCCAAGCCTGTAGTTTCCAATATTTGCACTATTCGCGCCTTGAGTTCCGGGTCGGACAACTGCCGGGCCGACAAGTTTACTGATATTGTAAAGGGCGAAAACCCCGCCGCCAGCCAACTAGCGGCTTGAGCGCAAGCTGAAAGCAGTACCCACTCGCCAATCTGAATAATTAAACCTGTTTCTTCTGCTAAGGGAATAAATTCGCAGGGAGAAATTATACCTCGATCGGGATTTTGCCAGCGCACTAAAGCTTCCGCGCCGATAACTTGGCCGGTAGCAATATTCACCTGCGGCTGATAGTATACCTGAAACTCACCTTGTTCCAAAGCGTGGCGCAGCAAAGCTTCGAGAGCAAACTTTTCAGGAGAGAGGGTTGTAACCTTGGTGGAGTCGTTAACTAAATCTTTGAGTCTGGCTTCTGCTTGGTGAAGCGCGACTGTCAGCGGTTGAGTAATAGTTTGCCGCTTCAAGACGCGAGAAGCAATGGCTCCCAGCAATTCAGCCTTGGTAAACGGCTTTGTCAGGTAATCGTCGGCCCCCAATTCCATCCCCCGACGAAAATCGGTTTTGTCACTTTGAGCCGTGAGGAAAATAAATGGAATTGTTGCAGCTAGCGAGTTTTGCCGCAGCGTCCGCAACACGTCATAACCGTCTAGTTCCGGCATCTGCACGTCGCACAAAATTAAATCCGGTATCTCCGAAAGTGCCATCTGCACCCCAGCTCGACCGTTTTCGGCCGCAATGACCCGGTAGCTGTGAGATTCCAGGAGTTGCAGAAGAGTTTCCCGGATTAATTCGTCGTCTTCAATCACCAAAATTTTGAGCATGATAATTAGATAACAGATGCCACTATATATCTGAACCTGACTAACTCTAGCATACTCAAACTAGCAAATTAATGATTCAGCTAATTAGCCAATAAACCATTAGCCAAATGGCTGAATATTTCCCCTCGGTTGTTAAGTCACAATCAAAGAACTGCCCAAATTGGGAAGATTTCGCTCTCTTTCAAGAGCCGAAAACTGCTGCGCCCGACTCGTTTGATAAACTTTTATTACAAAAGACCCAATATTTCTCATAAAAGAAAATAGCCAAGAGTTTCAATGCGCCGAGGGGGGAAATTACTCAGGCTATCACTTATATAATGTCCGGTTAATTGTTCATAATTAGTCCGTGTTTTTACTGACAATTAGAGTTTTCGCTCAATGGATGAATCAGGACGCTGCGTTCTGATTCATCCAAAAAAGGATACTTGCTTTCAGACAACAGTCCTGGAGAAAGAAAAATTTTAGATTAAGGTTCAACCTGCCAGATTCATCTGTGAAGTAAATCTAACATCTAAAATCGACTAACGGAGAACTTAATTATGGTTCTCTAACCCGAAATCCTATTATCCACGGCCTTAATTTACAGGCTTAGTGGAATTCGCGCAAAACTTTTCATCTACAATTGCAGAAGTGATACTGACAGCGTGCATGGATGATGACGGAATTATCTGGTCTTGCGGAACTACCACGGTCTTTTTACAAACCAGCTCGCTACTGCCTACAGAGGCAAAGTTCCAAGCATAAAATTCGGGAGTGCTGACTGTCGCATTGGCCGGATGTAAACCTAGTGCAGTCACTAATACTAATCCAAAAGTCACTAAAGCTACGATCGCGAATCTCAGCATATTCTTTGTTTGAACAGGAAAACTTACCTGATCGGTATTACCTTATTATTACGCGGGTGGATAGAGAGCGTCAATCGATTTTAGATTTTAGATTTTAGATTTTAGATTTTAGAGGCGACCCCACGGATAAATTCGGGGGCTCCTTTATCGGATACAGGTTTTTTATTTCTGGACGGATGAATGCGGGGGCTTGTATCCTGGATGCTTGATTGTCAATAGCAGTTATTCGGCGGTCAGATTCAACTGGTAAGCGATCGGCTCAGATGCTTGAGAAACTACCACGAATTCATAAAAACCCGTATCATCCAGCAATCCAGACCAACTAAGCCCCTCTGCATCTTCCAGCAAAGCTCGCGCGCCCTTTGTCCGCCCCGGAGTATAAATTGACAGTAGAGTAGATTTGCGCGGTGCTTGCAAATTCACGCGCAAAGTTTGATTGAGAGCGAACCTGGCAATGTAAGCTTTCCCTTCTCCGGGTTTGAGATTGCCTGTGAGGCGTTTGCTGTTCGATAGGCGGTCAAATTCAACGCTTTCGACAGTTGCTCCAGCTTGTAAGGCTTCGAGTTCGTCGGCGGTAATTGCTTGCCAAATTTGTCCGATCGGCAAACCGATGATATTGCGATCGCGCGGCTGTTGTGGAAACCAATAAAAAAACCTAGCATCAGCCAAATCGTACAAAGCCCGACTGCTCAAATTCAGCTTGTTAACCTCAGTTTTCCAGCGATCGATATCAGTGGTGTCGTAAGTGCCCAACCGCGCTCTAGCGTCGCTGCTGAGATTTTCCAGCTTGTCGAGCAACTCGTCGCCGATTTTCTGCCACCTTTCGCGCCATTGGCGATCTTCCTCGCCTTCTTTTAACAATCGTCCCCCCAATTCCGGGTATTTGGCATAGAAAGTCTCGTCCACAAGGTTGACGTAACCGTTATAAAATCGATCGTCAATTTTGAGCTTGACAAAGCGATCTTGCAAAGCATCTTCTTGCTGCTGCTTCGGGCTTGAAGGCTGGGGAACTTTCTGCACTTTTGATTGCAGATTTAACAAAGAATTGCCCGCAAACCAGCCAACTCCCCCCATACTTGAGAGCACCGCCACCACGAACAAAACCATTTTCCAAGCAGGCATCTTTTGCTGATGGCCAATAGCAGCAACTCGCACCGGAGTTCCCGGCAGTTTTGGCGTGGGGGCGGGTACGGGTATAGGCGAGAGATCCGGCGGCTGCGTGGGCGCAAAATACCCTGGCTGCGGGGCTGGCGGCAAAGGCTGTAAAGGCGGATTGCCGGAGAGAGCGAGCATTACCTCGCGAGCCGAGGAGTAACGCTGGCTCGGCTGTTGAGCAAGCATTTTATCCAGCACCAGGGACAAATTCGGAGACAGAGAACATTCCGCCCGCCAGTTCCAATTCAGCGTCTGGCTGTCGAGCAACTGATGGGGTTCCTTCCCCGTCAGCAACACCAAAACCGTGGCCGCCAGAGCGTACAAATCGCTGTGGGGAGAGACGATGCCCATCTGCATCTGTTCGACGGGAGCATAGCCGAGCTTGCCGATGCGAGTCGCGGGGGCGGGAGTGCCGTTAGCCTCAGCGAAAAGAGACTCTACGGTGGCGGCGACTTGTTTTACTCCGCCAAAGTCGATGAGCACGGGCATCCCGTCAGAACTCCGCAGAATCAGGTTGTCCGGGGAGATGTCGCGGTGAATCACTCCCAAAGAGTGAATGTATTCGAGCAGGGGCAAAATCTGCAGCAGCAATTGATTGATTTCTGCTTCTATGAACCGCAAACCCTGACGCTTGCGGGCGTCGAGCAGAAAGCGGTAGGTTTGGCCGGGCACGTAGTCTTGGACGAGAAATAGGTAGCCTCGATCGCTGATACTGACGCGGAAGAGTTCGCGAAAGCGCGGGATTTGATTGTGTTGCAGCTTGTAGAGCACTCCCGCTTCCCGCTCGAACAGTTCCTCGGATTTTTGTAAAGCGTAACTTCCGTGTACTTGGGGCGCAAATTCTTTTAAAACGCAGGGTTCGTTAAATCGGTGGGCGTCTTCAGCGAGGTAGGTGCGCCCGAAGCCTCCGTGTCCCAATTCGCGGACGATTCGGTAGTGGTTGTTGAGAGTTATGCCGGGGTAGATGGGATTGTTCATGGGAACTTGCTGCGTCGGATTTTCACGCTTGACTGAGACTGGGAGTTTTGGGCGATCGCTGAATTAATCTTGCCATAGTGTGTGAGTGTTTATTTTTTCGTGGGGGTTGGGGGAGTAGGGGGTGAGCTATAAGACCCACACCATAATCTCTGATTTGATGTGGGATACATGGACTCCCCCAAGTTAATTTTATGGGACTCGATATCCCTTAAATTAACATTTAACGCTACACGACTCACCAGTAAACACTTTATAATACTGGAATGCTGACACTTACACACCGCTACCGAATCTATCCAGACTCCGCTCAAGAGCAACAACTCATTGAGTGGATGGAAATCTGTCGAGGCGCATTTAACTATGCACTGAGAGAGATAAAAGATTGGTGTGACAGTCGTAAGTGTCCGATTGACAGATGCTCTCTGGAGAAAGAGTACATCATTTCTTCGGAGCTGAAGTTCCCAGGCGAAATTCAACAGCTTAACAACTTGCCGAAAGCTAAGAAAGAATTTCCCAAGTTGAGTGAGGTTCCTTCTCAAGTTCTCCAGCAAGCTATTAAGCAGTTGCATAGAGGGTGGGAATATTTCCAGGAGAGAGGGTTCGGCTTCCCCAGATTCAAGAAGTATGGGCAGTTTAAGTCGTTGCTGTTTCCTCAATTTAAAGAGAATCCGGTGACGAATTTGCACATTAAACTGCCCAAGACTGGGGCGATTCCCATCAACTTGCATCGACCTATCCCGACAGGGTTTGTGGTCAAACAAGTGCGAATCTTGAGGAAAGCCGATAAATGGTACGCATCTATTTCGCTGCAATGTGATGTCAACGTTCCCGACCCAACACCCTACGGTCATCCCATTGGAGTTGATATTGGGTTGGAGAAATTTTTGGCAACAAGTGACGGTGTTCTTGTAAAACCGCCAAAGTTCTTTAAAAGTCTGCAAGGTAGGCTGAAAGTGCTGCAACGCAGACTGAAGAGAAAAAGTAAGCGGTCTAAAAACTACGAAAAACAACGCCTTAAAGTTGCCCGACTTCACCATCAAATTGACAACACGAGGAAAGACTTCCACTTCAAGCAAGCCCATGCCCTTTGTGATGTTGGTGATATGGTTTTCATGGAAGACTTGGATTACCGCATCAGTGCCAAAGGGATGTTTGGGAAGCATATGCTTGACGCTGCTTTTGGACAATTCAGAACCATCGTTAAGTATGTGTGCTGGAAGCGTGGGAAATTCTTTGCCGAAGTTGATGCTAGAGGGACTTCTCAAGAATGTCCTGAGTGTGGCGGGTTCGTCAAAAAAGACCTGAGTGTTAGAGTTCATAGCTGTCCTCACTGTGGATACACAACGAATAGAGATGTGGCAGCAGGTCAGAATATTAGAAACCGAGGAATATGCCTCATTAGTACCGTTGGACAGACGGGAATCGAAAGCGCCTGTGCAGCCGATCTACCGGGGACTGAGGCAACTCAGTCTAGGCAAGTGGCGAAATCTCGCAAGAAAGCAACCAGGAAACCTAGGAAGTGATTCTTGGGAAGCCTACACCATAATCTTTGATTTGGTGCAGGAGGATGTCACTGTGAAAACAGCGGTTTCGTGCTATGGAAGTTTATCTACTGCGCCATTTTTTCGATCGACCTCAAAATGTGTTCAAATTTTTAGCGTCCAGCCCAATGTGCGATCGGGTGTTAGCGCTACTAATTGAATTTTGAGCGATCGAGGTGCAAAATACCCATTTTAAGGAGCAAATCATGCAGCCAGAACAGCGTCAGCGAGCAATTGGGGCGTTTGAAGAGTTTTTGAGGGCGCCGCTTGAGGAACGATTGCAACACCAGCAGAATCGAGTTGCCGAATCCGGGGCGATCGCGCTTTTTCAAAAAGTCGCTGCCACAGTACCAGCTTACCAGACTTTCCTAGCTGAACTTAACATCAATCCCGCCTCAATTCAAACCTTTGAAGACTTCCAAAAATTGCCGCTAATTACCAAAGAGAATTATTTACGCTGTCACCCGCTACCTCAGTTGTGCTACCAGGGCAAATTAGAAACTTGCGATTTCATTGCTGTTTCATCTGGTTCGACAGGAAACCCGACCTTTTGGCCGCGTTTTATCAGCGACGAGTTGCAAATTGCTGCTCGTTTTGAACAAATATTTCACGACAGTTTTTACGCCGACACTCGCTCAACTTTAGCTGTGATTTGCTTTGCGTTGGGAACTTGGGTAGGCGGAATGTACACGGCAAATTGCTGCCGCTATCTAGCGAGTAAGGGCTATCCCGTTACAGTTGTGACGCCTGGGAATAATAAGACTGAAATATTTCGAGTTGTGCAGGAACTGGGGGAGCATTTTGAGCAAGTAGTTTTGTTGGGATATCCGCCGTTTATCAAGGATGTGATTGATAGCGGAATTGCTGGGGGTGTGGAGTGGCAAAAATATCGAATTAAGATGGTGTTTGCGGGGGAAGTGTTTAGCGAGGAATGGCGGAGTTTGGTGAGCGATCGCACTAATTCTGACAATCTATATTACAACTCTGCGAGCCTTTACGGTACTGCGGATGCGGGCGTTTTAGGCAACGAGACACCGCTGAGCATTTGCATCCGTCGCTTTTTAGCAAACAATCCCGAAGCAGCACGAAATTTATTCGGGGAATCACGGTTGCCAACGCTGGTGCAGTACGATCCGAAAAGCCGCTTTTTTGAAGTGAATAATGACGGCACCCTGTTATTTTCGGGCGACAACGGTATCCCGCTAATACGCTATCACATCTCCGATAATGGCGGTTTAATTTCTTACGAAGCAATGCTCAATTTTTTGGCTGAATGGGGATTTAACCCTGTGGCAAGTTTGCAGCAAGCAGCCGGTATGAAAGTTTCTGATTTCCCCAGAGGAATTCGCTGCTTGCCCTTTGTCTATGTATTTGGGCGATCCTCTTCGATGGCTTCGCTAACGCACTTTACCGTTTCCTACTTCGGTGCTAACATTTACCCGGAAAATGTCACCGTAGGTTTAGAAGTTCCCACCATCCGGGAATGGGTGACGGGAAAATTTGTGCTGCAAGTCAAGGAGGATTCGGATCAAAATCGGTTTTTATCGGTGGTTGTGGAATTAGCAGCGGGTGTGGAGGGCGACGAGGAGATGAAACAGGCGATCGCATCTTCAATTCTCGCGCAATTGCGGCGGCTTAACAGCGAATTTGCTAATTATGTGCCGCCCGAATATCAGTTACCTGTGGTGACATTAACGGAGACGGGTGATGCGGAGTATTTTCCGATTGGGGTGAAGCACAGATACACGCGGCAATAAGTAGTTTGAATAGATGATTTATCAGTTTTCAAAAGTCTTGTGTTATTCTATAATTAGGGTGACATTTGATGGTTCAGCTTAGAATAGAATATGCCAGCAAAAGACATCTACCACAATAATGTTAGAACAGCCCTGGAAAAGGACGGGTGGACGATAACAAACGATCCGCTACCCTTAAAAATTGGCAAACGAACTCTCAACGTCGATTTGGGTGCAGAGAAACTATTTGCTGCCGAAAAGCAAGGTCGCAAAATTGCTGTAAAATTAAAAAGTTTCGTGAGTGTTTCACCCGTTCATGACTTAGAAGAAGCTGTTGGACAGTATATTGTCTACGAAGATATCCTAGAGCTTTCGGAACCAGAACGGATCATATATCTGGCAATTCGTGCAGAAGTTTATGCAGAAATCTTTTCTGAACCTATCGGGCAGATTTTGTTAGAGAACAAGAGATTTAAACTAATAGTTTTTGATTCATTAAACGAGACAATTGTCAGATGGATAGACTAGATGAATATCGCCAAATTGTCGCAATGTTTTAGATAGTTATGCCCAGATTTCTTACGGCAACGGAGAAATTAAAAGCAGCGTTATTGTTGACCGCGAACAAAACAATTTTTTACTGATCCACGAAGGTTGGCAAGGGCCTCAAAGAATTCACGGGTGTATCGTTCATGTGGAAATTAGGGACGGCCAAATTTGGATTCAACAAGATGGTATAGAAACGGGAATTACCCCAGAACTTGTAGAATTAGGAGTGCCTAAAGACAAGATAGTTTTAGGGTTTCATCCCTATCATGTTCGGCAACATACGGGATATGCGATCGCCTAAACCAGCTTACAATACAGGAAAATTGAATGAAAGGACGATCGCTAAATTGTATCGGGATCAATATTTAATTCTCGCAGTTTCGCGGTCAGACGATCGGCTCGTTGAGCTTCTTGTCCTGCTCGTTGAGCCTCTTCGTCGGCCCGTTGAGTCTCGCATTCTGCAAATTCTTGAGGAGTCGGGACAAGCTCTCCTTCTGCTGTAAAGAAACGCAATTTTCCGCCACAAATTCCGAGACTCAAATCGAGTTGTTGACTCCGCAGATGCCCGAATTCGTTCGGTGCGATTGCTTCATATTCCCCGTCAACTAAATGAAACCCAGCTAATTCTAAAGTTTCTGGGTCAAACCAAAAGTAATCATGAGTGCGAAAAGTATCTTGATAGAGTTGTTTTTTAAAGTTTTTGTCTATATCCGCTGTTTTGGGAGACAGGATTTCAATGATAATATTGGGGTACTTTCCTTCTTCATCCCAAACTACCCAGCTTTTCCGAGTTTTGCGTTCAGTTCCGAGTACCACAAAAAAGTCTGAGCCTCGGAAGTCCTTGGATTTAAGTTGATTGGAACAGTAATAAATGGTGAGGTTGGCAGCAGCATAGAAATTGTTTCTATCTCGCCACAGCCATTCTAGGCATTGGAGGAGTAGGATTATTTGTCGCAGGTGCAGTTCTGTTTCTACGGAATGTTCATCACTGTATAAATCGCCGGGAGGAAAGATAAAGTTTTCCGGTATCTCTTGTTCTGGTATCTCTTGGGTAGTAGCTAATTCTGCGGTTGCGGACATGGCTGCTGGGTGAGGAGTAAGAGGTTGTGTGTCTATTTTAGCAAGCTTTTCATATCTCTGCCGAGGACTATTCTGAAAGCCCGATCGCACTTTTTGCCCAAAAATGCGATCGAACACCGAATAATTAGTCTTTAACTATTAGCAATTATCGTTTTATTGACCGTCAGCTTCCCTGAGAGCCGCCAGAATTTCCGGTCGTTTCATGCGCGCGTAGCCCCGCACTTTCCGGTCTTTGCCGATCGCCTTCAACCGTCTCAGCGAAAGACTTTCGTAGTCATCCTCTGGGGACGGGGACGGAAACGGCAACTCTAACTGCAACTGCGGTAACTGAGGTTTCTGCTGTGCTTTCGACTGCTTCTTCGGCTGCATTTTTGACTGCTTCTTCGGCGGTGCCTCTGGCTGTCTTTCTGAGTGAGTCGCTGCGGCTCCCAGTTGGCGACGGAGCGTTTCAATTTGATTTTTCAGGTCATTTTCTACGTCTTCAATGGCGTCGGAAACAAACTGATTAATTGTTTGGACTGTGCGTTCTAATTTTATTGACAGCAGTTTTTCCAGTTCATCCAACTGTCTCAAAGCGCCTGCAAGATTTACCTCCGAAATAACAGCAGAGGTTGGCGGACGGTTGCTGCTCGATTGTTCAACTTTTTTAGCCATTTTATCTACCTTTTCATGAAATGCTTTTTCCACTTGTTCGAGCAAATGCTTAATCTGTTCTATTTGGTTACGCTCAAAGTTCTGCTCAGTGAGAGCGTTTACGTGTTTTTTTAGCAGCTCTTCATTTTTTTTAACAGATTGTTCTATTTGTTTTGTTAGACTATCTACCTTTTTTTGAAATGATAGCTCAAATTGTTGCAGTAGAGTCTCAATTTGTGCAGGTTTCTGAGTCGGTTGCGGAGCTAAATGTTCCATTTCTGCTTGAGCAACAGCTACCTCCTCGTCGGTCATTTCAAATACCCACGCCCACATTTGCTCGATGCCGAGTTCTTTAGCAAGAATACACCAATCTGATCCGCAGACAACTTCATATTCTTCTTCATTGCTGTAAGCTTCAGTGGGGCGCACAATTAAAGGAATCAAGTTGCTGCCTTGCTCGATGAGACTTCTCCTGATAGCTTCGCGGCGTTCGCGGGGAATCTCTCCCATCTGAGGCTCTGGTACTGCAATTTGGGAAGTGTAAATCTGGCTGTGACTAATTGGCTTAATTCGCAAATATTCAACTATTCGGTTTTGATCGGACGATCGCTCCATCTTGTTACAATTCCTCTTTTCTCATTAAATTCGGGTGTGTAGGTGTTTATGTATATTTGCACTTTACAGCCTGCGTTTTAAGTGCTGCAGGACTAACCCAAGAACTCTAATTGTAGGGTGCGAGACAAACACCTTACCCAGACTGTGGTAAGTTAAAGGGTTTCTTGGGCTGAGTCTTCCAACTCTGCGATCGAACTCGGTTATCTGGGGGAGATATCGCTTTGCTGCTGTACCTGTGCGGCTGGCTGTGCGGTGACAGCCCGGGCGATCGGCAAAAGTTACTGCAATTCCTAAAAAAAGCAACTGTGATGAGTTTAACTGCCTGCGGGACACCAATGATACACTGCTTTACTCATCTTTACTTTTTTTGGCCGTCCGGGTGATCGGGCTGACGTTGCGAGTTGCGATCGCAATTTCGATTTATACGAAAGCCACCTTTAATATCGCCCTTATTCTTTAGTCTCAACCGAGAGGGACGAAAGTTTGTGTAGGATCGGTTTCAACCGCCGAGTCATATCGGGTTTTTCAACTTTTGTCGGGCGGGCTTTGATCGCCCCAAAAATGCAATTGAGATGGCTGAAAGCTTATAAATATTTTTGCCACTTGTCAATAAGCTTAATCATTGTTTTCTCGCCTAACCCTTTACCTTTCATGCGTTCCAACACATTTTCAAAAGATGCAAAGTGCTCCAAATCTCGCTCTTTGATGATTTGTTCTATTGTTTGAGCTTTTATGCCAGCATTTTTCAAATTTGTAGCCAATTTGAATTTATCTTGAGTGTTGAGTGCTTCCAACAGCGGAACTGGCTTGGGAATCCGGCTTTCAACATCTTTAACCCTCTCTATCAGCGCCTGTTTTTCCCGCGTATACTCGGCTTTTAATTCCGTGATTCTGTTTTCCAATCGAGTTTCAATATTTGTCAGTCGCTGTTCAAAACTGGAGGACTGTTGCGGAACCACACTTACACTTTGATTCTCATTGATTGCGGTTTTTCTGAGAATTTTAAGTTGTTCCAGTAGAAGCTCTTCATTTTCTTCTTCCAGGATAAATGCTCCGATTGTCTCGCCTTTTTGAGGTTCTATTTCCTTTGCTCTCGCCGCCCCATAGTATTCAAAGTCTCCGTCTACTATTTCGTAAGCATCCATACCGTTTCGGCGGACAATTATCGGATTAATCAATCCTCCTGACTCTAAAATCAGTCGCGCTAATTTGTCCAAATCAGCCTCGGCAAAATTGGAACGGGGAACTGCGGATGTAATTTTTTTAACTGCAACCAGTGACGGAGATAATTTTTTCATTAGTTTTTACCTATTTTTTCCAAAACTTCGAGTGCTAGCATTTCAAATTCTTGAGATGCGATGGAATCTGGCTTAAAGTCTAGCACTGAAATGGGATCGGCGATTTCCATATTTCCCACGATTTGAAATTGTTCTGCACACTTTGCTAAATCGTCTCTCTCGTAAATTACGCTGTCCATGATTTCAAAGCCGTAGCGTTTGGGAATTGCCTCCCTCCGCTTGGGCAAACTGTACTGTACAAATTTACTATTAGTTGAAATTTTGCAAGAGAGTACGCCTAAAACTTCTAGTGGTTTCTTGCCAATTTGTTTTTTGAATCCATTAACTTTTTTGATAAAGTCCTTGACATTAATCAGTCCTTGATTGGCAAAAGGTTTTAAGTCAGAAGGAATAATTAAATAATCCGCCGCAATTAGGGCAACTCTAGCATAAAAATTCAAAGATGGCGGCGTATCGATCAGTACAATATCATATTTATTCTGTACTTCTGCTAGTTTCTGAATTAAAATCATTCGGCTGTAATCTAGTTGATTGAGTTCCATTTCATATTGCATTAAATCAATGTGGGAAGGAACCACATCTATTTCTGGATGGCAAAAATTAGACTTGCGAGCTACTTGTGCAATCGAGAAAAAGTCTTCTGATTGCAAAACTTGAAGGATATTATTATCTTTCAAATCGTCTTGTTCTTCATCCTCAAATTTAACTAAACCTGTCGCAAAGGTTGTATTAGCCTGACTGTCTAAGTCTATCACCAAGACTCTCTTACCTTTCTTGCTCAGCGCTGCGGCTAAATTGATTACTGTTGTAGTTTTGCCAACGCCGCCTTTATTGTGGTAAACTGCAATGATTTTCATCGTATTTTGAGTTGTTGGGATAACGGTTACATCGGATTTAACTTGAGGCTTAACTGGATAATTTTCAGGTATTTGTTGTGGTTCAGAGATTTGACTTGGCTCAGGTTCTGCGGGGGCGGGATTGTTGGGCTGTACTGGGACTTCGCTCATTAACTCAGGACTAACCCAATTAATTTTACTATCTTCCAGTTTGAGATTATCGGGATTTTTTATAAAATTTAAACTATCTCTGCCAATTAAAGCGATAATTTCATCAATTCTATTTTCAATGTCTTGTCCAGCACACTTAAAGACTAGCTCAATATCATCGGCGATTCTTTCGTAAATTCTAATTTCTTTACCGTTAGTTATTAGTCCGTAGCGGATGCTCAAACTTGTTAAATAGCGAGTTAGTTTTCGCCGGTGGCGGTCTAAATTTTCCTTCGGATGTTTAGCCTCCATGACTACACTCATCGGTGAGTCTGTCTCGATGACTATGGGGATAACTTGGGTGGCAAATGAGAGGAAGTCGAGACGAATATTCCCAAATGCTATTTCTTGGTGCCAAGTGTCGGGCGTATAGCCTAGTTTGGGTAGCAGATAGCTGACAATGAGTTTGCTTTCTACTTCGCTTTCGTTGCGACAGTTATTAGGATTGAAAGTCATTCGATTTTAGATTTTAGATTTTAGATTTTAGATTGGGAATGACTGATTTAATAATGGTAGGGATTGTGATATTGACAGTAGGGCGCGCATTCCTCCCCTGACAAAGGCTACGGATTGTAATATCGAAAAACCCGGTTGTATTTGACAAACCGGGTTTTTCTGGCATTTATCGCGTTTAAAACTTACTTTGTTTTAGCGTTAAATTCCTGCAATGTTTGATAGCCGCCAGCGGGATTGTACAAGTGACAGTTGTCGGCAATCCGCTTCATTAAAGACCAAGAAAATTCTGTTTCGTAGAGATGATCTTGCCAATTTTCCTTTAAGCTGCTGTGGGCGAGGCGCAAATTGTACCAGGGAATAGCAGTTGAAAGGTGGTGGGGAACGTGCACGTTAATGTCGTGGCACAGAAACTCTACCCAGCGGGGATAATCGCAGTGAACTGTTCCCGATAGTTGCGCTTGGGCTTCGTCCCATTCTTCGGGTTCTTTAAAGGAAATATCTGGGGCTGTGTGGTGGACGATCGTAAAAGTGCTCATCCAGAAATGGTAAACCAGCCAGGGCACTAACCAAAATTTGACAAATCCCCAAATGCCTGTGGTTGCAATTAAAAGCGGGAATCCGATCGCAGCACCGATTAAAACGACAAAAACTGAAAACCGAACTTGTTCTTGTTTCTGTTGGCCTTTGAAGCGCCACCACATGAAGTGCACTTTTGCCCAGTGGGCGATCGAGCCAATCCACCACATCCGACCGAATATTAAACTATAAGCTATTTGTAAAGCCTTGGGCGCGGCAGCGTAGTCTTCTGCTGTCATCGGCTGCCAAGCATTATCCTCACCAAGTTTATTGGTGTGCTTGTGGTGGTAATTGTGTCCATGCCGCCATGCGTGAAACGGAAAAATTAACGGCAGAAATGCGAGATGTCCGACTAAATCGTTGACCCAGCGGCGGTTAGCAAATGACCGATGACCGCAGTCGTGGCCGATCACAAAAAAACCGGTTAATCCGGTTCCTGTGAAAATCCACATTAGGGGCAGTAGATACCAAGGCGATACTGCTAAGCCCAAGTAACCGACAGCAACTAGCAAAACGTTGACGATGACTTTTGTCCAAGCTTTGCGGGGGTTTTTGACGAATACTTCCCGCGGCAGGGTTTTGAGAATATCTTTGAGGCGCAGGTTGGAGGTGTCACTTGCGGATGTCAAATTTAGTGGTTTTTCGATCGATGCTGTCATAAATTGATTTCGATTCTCCGTATGCCATGAGCATGGCTTAACAAAATTAGCGCATAAAAAAGCGCAGTAAAATGTCAGCTCGTTGCCAGCAAGCAGCAGACGAGTTGAGCTGTAGGCAAGCGCGTTTTAGCAAATGCTAGCGATCGCTATCCGCAGTTAGGAATTTCTAGCACTTTTGGCAAAAAACACTGCGGGTAGCAAAACATTCGTTTTTATAACACAGGGGCAGGACAATTAGCATTAGGCGCTATTGTCTGCTAATTGCTCTTGCTGCCAGAAATCGGGTCGAGAGCCCGCAAGCCAGCGATCGAGCGTTGCTGTTTGAGGCTTTGCACTTCCAGCAGCAAGGATTCGATTTCTGCTTGCAAGTGCAGGAACTTAACTTGCTGATCGGCTTGGTAGGGGCACTTCACCAAATCTACTTTGCGGGCAAAACTGGTCGATAGGGTAGAAGAACTAGCCATTTCGGGGTTGCTCGCGGCGACTTGAGGCCGGGAAAGAGTGGATGAATTATTTGACATTAGTAATTGAGTAGACATATCTACACATTCACACCATTAAGTTACTTTAACCTGAACCGATCGTATTAAACATCAAATTAACCGATCGAGCTAAAATTAGTGTAAATTCCTTGGCCATTGCCTAAAACCATTGACATCGTGACCCTGATTCTACCTGCTACTGACTCTGCTGTTAACTCTGCTGCTAACTCCGCTGCCCGCGCAGCCGAGCCGAAACGCTACGGCTGGCCCGGCTTGATCGAAGCTTATCGCCCCTACCTGCCGGTGACGGAAACCACGCCGGTAGTGACCCTCCAAGAGGGCAATACTCCCCTGATTCCAGCACCTGCGATCGCCTCTCTCATCGGTCGAGACGTGCGCGTCTTGGTGAAATACGACGGCCTCAACCCCACTGGTAGTTTCAAAGACCGGGGGATGACAATGGCGATTTCCAAGGCGAAGGAAGCTGGTGCCGAAGCTGTAATTTGCGCCAGTACCGGCAATACTTCGGCCTCGGCCGCCGCCTACGCCAGACGCGGGGGAATGCGAGCTTTCGTGTTGATTCCCGAAGGTTACGTGGCTTTGGGCAAGCTGGCGCAAGCTTTGCTTTACGGTGCGGAAGTAATTTCGATTGGGGGAAATTTCGATCGAGCCTTAGAAATTGTCCGCGAAATGGCTGTCCATTATCCGGTGACATTGGTCAACTCCGTCAATCCTTACCGCTTGGAAGGTCAGAAAACCGGCGCTTTTGAAGTGGTGGACGCTTTAGGCGACGCCCCAGACTGGCTCTGCATTCCCGTCGGAAATGCGGGAAACATCACAGCATACTGGATGGGTTTTTGTCAATACCACCAAGCCAAAAAATGTTCGCGCTTGCCGCAGATGATGGGATTTCAAGCCGCGGGGGCTGCGCCGTTGGTAACGGGCCAAGCTGTGGCGCACCCAGAAACCCTGGCGACAGCAATTCGGATCGGCAACCCTGCTAGCTGGAAACAGGCGATCGCAGCTTCCGAAGCCAGCCGCGGCAGTTTTGCAGCAGTCACCGACGCCGAAATTCTCGACGCTTACCGTTTGTTAGCATCACAGGAAGGAATTTTCTGCGAACCGGCGAGTGCAGCTTCTGTGGCCGGTTTGCTGAAGGTAAAAGACCAAGTTCCGACTGGGGCGACGGTGGTTTGCGTGCTAACTGGTAACGGTTTGAAAGACCCGGATACCGCAATTAATCACAGCAACAATCAATTTAAAAGCGGCATTGCTCCGACTTTGGATGCAGTAGCTGGGGCGATGGGATTTTAAGAAGTTAGTTGGCAGTTGTCAGTTGTCAGTTGTCAGTTGTGTTCTTTGTGTCCTCTGTGATTCATAAAAATTCATACCGGATGCGGGAAACTCAGCGGCTTCAGCCCTGAGAGGTAAGCGACGCGGGGACTTCAGTCCCCGTGTTTTTCTTTGTTTCTATTTTGGTTGAAATATTGTATTATGTTCGAGAAGTGAGTAAGAACGAGCATCTACGTGTTGAGACATCCTAGAAGGCGAGAAATTCCCGCCCCTGGAAACAACGGTCAAGTGCAAGCTTGATGACAGTATGACAGTAAAGGGCAAGCAATAGCAGGTTGTTGAGCGTACCGCATTTTGGCAAGCGTGATGGTTCAGAAAACGTTAAAACGACAAAAGTAGCTAGAAACCTAAACTTGATTTGGGTGACTAAGTAGACGGTATTTGACCACCGTAGCGAGAATCAAACTTTAGTAATAACTAAAGCTATTCTGTCAGCAGAATCTCAGTGGCTTTAGCCCGCTTGAGTGTCAATTAAACTAAGATATTGCACCGGCGGTCAACAACCTGTAGGGGCGGGTTCACCAACAATATCTAACAATTACCAACAATCTGAATAAACCCGCCCCCACCCAACAGTAAATCGCAATCTACCTCTTTTAACATACAAGGGGCTGCTTACTCAATAGCTTTCAAGGATACCAAAAGACTAAAAAACCCGCCCCCACCCCGCGCGAAAGTCCTTGATTGATATTGTTGTAAGATATCAGTTTAAATTCACATCTTGCACCAATATAAGAAACAGGCTTTTCGGCCTGTTCCACTCTTAGTTAAAATCTTTTGTGGGGAGTAGGGGTTGGGCCGAAGAGCCCGCCCGTAAGCCCATCGAAACAGGCAAGATGCCTGTTCCACAAAATATAAATTTTCTTGTGGAACAGGCATCTTGCCTGTTCATAAAAGGCTAATGGAGAATGGTGCAACATCTCAGTATCAATAAACTCCTGTGATATCACTTTTTTCTCAATAAACTCAGCAAGACACTTTTGTCATTATATTATGACTAGCCCTACAGCAACCCTGTTAATTTCCTGTCCCGATCGCAAGGGACTTGTCGCCTTACTTGCCAATTTTATCGCCTCCCACAACGGCAATATCATCCACGCAGATCACCATACAGATTTTACGGCCGGATTATTTCTGAGCAGGCTAGAATGGCAATTAGATGATTTTGACTTAACCACCGAACAAATAACACCGACTTTTAGTGAAATTGCCAAGGACTTACAAGCCAATTGGCAATTGCATTTCTCTCATAAAATTCGACGCATCGCAATCTGGGTAAGCCGTCAAGATCACTGTTTATTAGACTTGATTTGGCGACAGCGAGCGCAAGAAATCCGAGGTGAAATTCCGCTGATAATCAGCAACCATGAAAATTTAAAGCCCATTGCCGCACAATACGGTATCGACTTTGAGTATATTCCCATTACTAAAGACAATAAAGCTCTTCAAGAAGCACAACAGTTAGAACTTCTTAAAAAATATAAGATTGATTTAGTAGTTTTGGCTAAATATATGCAAATTTTGAGTCAAGACTTTATCAGAAAATTTCCCAATGTGATTAATATTCACCATTCATTTTTACCCGCGTTTGTGGGTGCAAATCCCTACGAAAGGGCTTATGAAAGAGGGGTAAAAATTATCGGTGCAACAGCCCACTATGTTACACCCGATTTAGATGCGGGCCCGATTATCGAACAAGATGTTGTGCGCGTGAGTCACCGCGATGAAGTCTCTGATTTGATTCGCAAAGGTAAAGATTTAGAAAGGGTTGTCTTAGCAAGATCCGTGCGATATCATTTACAAAATCGTGTTTTAGTTTATGGCAATCGGACTGTGGTTTTTGCTTGAAAATTAGGCATCATATCAATTCTGGTTTGTTACTCCTTGGATCACTCGGCGAGTTATATCAATTCCGGTTGCACGAGCGAAGTGCAGCGAATCCCAAAGTTTTCTCAACTTGATATTTTTCATGACTTGTGATGGGGTTAAGATTGCCCGTTGCCGTCAAGTTGCGATCGCCCTTGGGTAAATTTTCGCAAAGAGCGGCCCATACGACGAGGTTTCGGAACATTACTTTTGCCTGCGGGCCATCCTTCGCGCTGCTGGGAGCGATCGCCATCGGTTTCTTCGGTTTGGTCATGAAACAAAATTTGTCGCGTGGGATAAGGCAAATCGATGCCGTTTTCCACAAGCTTTTTTTTAATAGCACAAATTACCTTGTCGCGCGATCGCATATCGTCAATGCGGCGCGGCGGAGCAATCCACCACCGAACGCGGATCTTGACGGTACTTTCTGCTAGCTCAAGCACCAGCACATCGGGTGCAGGATCTTTCAACACCTCCTTTATGCTGTACAATGCTTCCAGCATTAACTGCTTGGCGCAATCAATATCGTCGCCGTAACCAATACTAAAATCGTATTCCGTGCGGCGTTTATCGAAAGCGGTATTCACTGTCACCGAATTGGTAAACAATTCGGCATTGGGAATGACAATCCGGCGACCATCATAGGTGAGGATTGTTGTAGCGCGCGTCTCAATATTTTCTACCGTTCCCTCAAAGTTTTTAAACACAATCTGGTCATCGATTCGGAACGGTTCCGTCAACAGAATTAGGATACCGGCTAAGAAGTTTTGCAAGATATCGCGAAAGGCAAAACCAATCGCCACCCCGCTAATTCCTAGCAATTGAATCAAATCCCCAGCTTTAAATGTGGGAATTATAATCGAAAGAGAAATAAATAGACCAACTAGAACGATCGCACTCTGGGCTAACCGTCCTAACACCAGCCCCAAATTTCGAGCTTGGTGGTGGTGGCGGGTAACTCGCCTGACCACTCTCTTAATTTGCCTACCCACAAAGTAAAAAATTGCAAAGACAATTAACGCCAGCACAATATTAGGCAGCATGATCATAAAGCCGTCGATCATGCTCTGAATCTTTTTCCAGACTATGGATATCTCTGCCTTCATGAAGTTTCCTCGCCTATCAGTCGTTGTCGATAGTAGTAGAATCTAGCTCGATTAAGTTCTATCTAAAGACTGTAGGTTGGTAGGACGCGAGGAAGATTTTGTGGCAGTCCTCAAAATTTTGAATGCAGATTATAGGTTGAGATATATAGCAATTCTAAATGAATTGTGTAATTTTTGTAGGGGCAAACCCCCGTGGTTGCCCCGATCCGTATGAATTGTGTAATTTTTGTAGGGGCAAACCCCCCGTGGTTGCCCCGATCCGTGGGGGGTAGGCACGGGGAGTAGGGGTAGCACTACCCCTACTTATTTGTACAACTGATTTAGGATTGCTATATAGCAATCCTAAATGATTCAGATAAATTTGTAGGGGTAGTGCCCCCGTGCCTACCCCCTATCTATAGGGCAACCA
>NZ_JAUBOX010000174.1:0-3852 GCF_036700445.1 Microcoleus sp. T3_B1 | reverse complement strand
ACCGAGAGTTCAGCCTTGTGGCTGGAAACGCTATGTACGGACTGATTACCGTGATTCACGTTTCAACGAATCGCACCAAAATACTCCGTCAGTTTCCCGATGCGAAAGTTAAACGCTTTGTACCGGTGTTTGAAGTACAGTTCCACATTCCCCCGGTGTTCCCACAATCCCAGCAAATTAACAACCACATCCGAGTAATGCGCTTTCACATCCCGCTGCACCTCGGCCATGCGTTCCTCGATCGTTCGAGTCGTAACGCCAATTTTATAGAAGATGTTGCCGTTGGCTTTGACCTCCAGAAAATAGAGCGAATTCACCAGAATCCGACGAAGCTGTGCCCGATAAATCAGCAAATCAGCCCGCCGTTCTTCCAAACAAGATAACCCCGCAGATAAAGCAATCTCTATAGAACCTTCCAACGAAGCCAGCTCCGACAGCAGCAGCGGTTCTTGGACTCGGTTGAACAGCGCCAGGGGAAGTGCACCCACTGGGATGAGGCCGAGGTTTGTGAATTGATAAGAGCGAGATCCCTCTGATTCCAACAATCCTTTCAACTGCCACCGAAAGTTTACCAAGTCTTGGGGAATGGCGTAATTTTGTGCGCCGTACTCTTTCCACAGCACCTTCAACTGTTCTAATTCATCACCCTTAAGTTGTATGTTGAAGCTGTCGTAGAGGGGCAGCGATGGGAAAGCTTTGGTTTTAATCCGCTGCGAGACTGGTTTACAAGTTTCCTCAGTGTGCGCGAAGTGGTGTTCTTTCACGTTCCCCTTTTTCGCTGTGAGGGAGCCTCCGCAGTAGAGGCAAGCGAGGTTAGTTTTTCCGCGCACAACTTCATCAATGCCCGTCAGTTCGCCGCTGAGAGCAACACCAAATTTAAGCCACATCGCCTGTCAATTCTCCTAAAAGCAGGTTTGTAGATGCACCCGCTCCACATGACCGACGATTTTAACAAATTCAGGGGTGAGGGCTTCTGCCTTGGGAAAGAAAGCTCGCTCGCATTCCATTTGGGATGCGTGACTTTAATCCTTGCATCCTTGCATCCTTGCATCCAAAATCTAAAATCTAAAATCTAAAATCTAAAACTGCTCCTCACCAATCAGGAATTTCTTCAGGCCATCCGTCTGCTTCGGGTTGTGACAGTTGTGACAGTTCCTCTCTTGGTAACGGCACAGCAGACAATTCATCCTCTACAGGGGGAAATGTACGTTTTCCCCTGTAGGACAGCATGGAAAGAGAGGCGATCGCTCCTTTGACTTGATCTGGCTTCACATCTAAGTAGCGCTGCAACTGTTCGAGGTTGCTGTGACCGCTGATTTCTTGAATAATCCGCAGTGGAATGCCCGCGTTGCTCATCTGAGTCAGGGCCGTTCTCCTAAAACTGTGGGTAGATGCTCCCTCGATGCCGATCCGCTCGAACGCTTCTCTCAAAATCTGATCCGCTGAGTTGGTGTGCAGGTGCTTCCAATGGTGCGAAGGGTGGCGGCCGGGGAATAAATAAGTCTCGCCGGCGTGGCAACGCCAAGATATTAGGAGACTTCGCAAGTCTTCAATGACCGGAATCGTCCTGGTTTGAAGTTTTCCTTTGGTGTTGGCTTTGCGGAAGTTGATTGTAGAACGGACAGCGCCAGAGTTTGTGTAGATATCCTTGACCATCAGGGAACAAGCTTCGGCAATCCGACAAGCCGTGTAGAGACAAACTCCGAAGAGGGTGCGATCGCGCGAGGTCTGGAATCCTTCGTTGAACAGCAGTTCGATTTCCTCCTGCGTAAGGATTTTTGCTTGTCCGTGCCGTTCTATCTTCATGCTTGGTGTATACTCGACCCGATACCACAGAGTTTGCCGCAAATACTGCATTACTGCATCCGTAGGCGGGAATTTCTTAATGCGGCGGTTCAGAAGTCGGCAAGTTTGGTTCGGGTGATGGCAGCTCGGGTGTTGATAGCTGCTATAGCGTGTTTAAATAGTTAAACTTTGGCTTAGGGTAAGATTTGCTGTTGAGAGTTATAAAGTCATGCTGGAAAACATAAAAAGCTCTTGCGAGCGTCTTGATTACTACAAGGGTGAGGGATGCTGGTTTGCTTCGATAGCGAAAAATTACTTTAAACACTTGGAGATATACATTGCTGGTGATGTGAATAAACTTAATCCAACTCTCAAAAAAACAGCAGTTCGCGTTTTCAACAACTTTAGTGCCGTTGAGTCAACTTAAAATTGATAAAGTTTAAATCAAAGAGAGCATAATGCTTTAATTACTTTTGCTCATACTCGCACTTTTGCCATTTTTGAGTAAGTGTTGAAGCCCAGCTATGCAATCCATAATTCTCTATTTTACTGGCGCACAACTAGATAGCCCCGTGTCTTTTTGGAAGTTGAATCAGTAGTATTCATTGCTTTCCAAAGATTCTCCGTAGAAGCCCATACAGGCGGATATTTATAACTGGCTACGTCTTCAATCAGAAACCGATCGCTTTGCTCATGATAGGCAGCAAGGGGAGAAATATGCCCGCTTTTACCCTGACCCAAAACAGAGCGTTGGTAGTTCACGATTATATAATCGCCAGAACGGGTAAGGTTGGCTTTTGCTTGGGTACGAAATTGGTTAAGTGTTGTCTCTGACGCATAGTAGACCTCAACTTTGACGTTGTGACTTTTCAGTAAGGCCGCTAATTCATCAAGAGTCATCGCGGAAAAAGTGACGCCATAAGAAGAACGGATATTCTGGGTTTGACCGTCAAAAAAGGTGTCTTGGGTTAGGGGGCGATATTCCTGTTTTTTGCTGCCGAGTGCATTCAGAACCGTCACACTGCTAGCCACACCACAATATGCTGGACGTTGTTTGAGTCGAGGGGGGATAGTCGGGTAAGGTTCAAGCGTCACCGCTCTCCCCTCCCCTAAGAACCGTGCATGAGACTTTCGCACTCACACGGCTCAAGCCTTACTTCAAGCGATGGACTTGGATTTTGAATGTTCCTGTATATGGCACGCTCGGTGCAAGTGCTGAAGGTTTTTGACCGAATTATCTCCGCCTTGAGCTACAGGAACTATGTGGTGGGTATCTAACTCCTCTCCGTTGAATAAAGATTCGCCACAGATTGGACATTTCCAATTTTGGTTTTGTGCTATTTTGTAGTTGCGCGAGTTGCGCTCCCAATAACTTTTACCATATTTCTGATAGCGTTTTTCCCAATACTCTCTGAGAGAGGGGTCATCCGGTGACGAATTCCCCTTGACCTTTACATGGCGTTCAATCGGCGTATACGCTATCGGGTAGAGGATTAAATCCTTTTCTTTCCCTCGGCGGTCGCTAGTTATAGTAGCGAACGTCCATTTATTACCATCTATGGTTTTGAAATAGCGTTTCCGAACCCATTTTGTGTTTTTGTTAGGATGTTTACGCTTCGACCAACTCCAAAGGTATTGCCAGGTTCTACTTTTGATGTATTCAAAAGTTTGTTTGCTAACAACACCTTTATAGTAATTGGAAAATCCACGCAGAATTGGATTAAGTCTTTTTATGACTACTTCTTGTTCACACCCATTCATTGCTGAGATTTCTCGTCCAATTCTTTTACAAAAGTCGAGGACTTTCTTCTTTGAAGGCTTAATCAGCAATTTGCCATTATAATGGCGGTGGTTGAATCCAAGGAAGTCAAAACCTTCTTCCATTGACTTTATTAACGTCTTCTCCGCGCTGAGTTCAAGTCCTCTTGTTGATAACCATTGCTTAATCTGATCTTGGGCGATTTCGAGACTTCCTTTGTCTCTGGCTGTGAGTCGGGTAAAGGGATTACATCGCTGTAACCCCCTCCCCTCAAAACCGGACTTGTACCTTTGGGCACATCCGGCTTA